>NZ_JBEDTY010000042.1:0-12558 GCF_040119285.1 Alcanivorax sp. | reverse complement strand
TTTTCTCCGCCAATGACGTGATTGCCAATCTAGGGGTGATCCTTGCCGGTGGATTGGTGGCCTGGACGGGCTCACGTTATCCAGACTTGGTGATTGGCCTTATCATCGGTTTGATTGTGTTGAATGGCGCGCGCCGCATCTTGCAACTTAAGTCCTGAGACACCGGGCACAATATGAACAACAAGCAATCGTCTTATGATACACCGCCAATAAAGATCCTCGACCTGGCTCGCTTTGACAGGCGGATAACAGGTAAACGAAAGGCGCCGGGACAATCGTTGATTGACTCCGCAATCAAAGGTGGTATGCTTCGCAGGCTATTCCATTTCATTGGGGTTATATTCGGTTTATGAGTCGAAAAGCACTGTCTTATCTGCTGTTAGTCTTGATTGCACTGCAATCAGTGACAGCTATGGCTGACGTTCATCCCCTTGATTATTCGGATACAGCCCCTTATTCCTCCGATGGCTCATCATCGGCAATGCTGGATAGCTCGACCGTTATTGATCCTGCAGATCAAAATACCGCGCCTGACGATCTGTTTTATTGCCATCACCATGGCTGCCATTGCCATGTCTATTTATCCGGTAACCTGACTCACTCAAACTTTTTGCATAAACATTCGTTGCATAACAACTATCAAGCCCTCATTCCCGAGGCCCCATCCTCGTCGCTGTACCGCCCTCCAATCGCCTGATTTTACCGATTAAGTTTTTTCTGTGTTGCCGTTATCGCTGCAACGCGCGGTTTGAATTATCTTAAATAAGTAGGATCTACCATATGCTATCAATACGTACTGCGCCGGGTTCTGGCGCTACGGGTCGGCGGAATATCAAAAGCCGCTGCATTCTGTTCAGTTTATTATTTTTTATTTCTTCGTCGGGGCTTAACGCCGCACCTGGGGACTCAACGATCACGCTGACCAATGCGGTGCAGCGCGCCTTGTCACAAAACCCTTCTTTAAAAGTTTTTCCCTACCGCTACGCAGCCCTTCAAGGGCAGGCCGAAACAGCCGGGTTAAGGCCGGCGTATGAGCTGGGATTTGACGCTGAAAATGTCGGGGGCACTGGGGACTTCAGCGGCGCAGGTGGTGCTGAACTCACCATTGCGCTGTCTTCGGTCATCGAAATGGGGGATAAGCGCGCGGCACGGCAAGGCGTAATCTCCCACAGTCGGTCGGTGCTCAATGCCAGCCGACAGGTGGAATCCTTGGCCTTATTGGGCGAAGTCACCCGCCGTTACGTCGATGTGCTAGCGGCACAGGAGCAGGTCACCCTGGCTGGCGAGGCCGCCCAATTGGCGAGCGAGAGCTTACGCATTGTGAAAAAGCGGGCTACGGCGGGAGCGACACCCGAGGCGGAAGTCAAACGGGCACAGGCCGCTGCCGAGCAAGCGAAGCTCGCTTTGCTTTCGGAGCAGCAACGGCTTGCTTATTTGAAAGTGTCGTTGTCTGCCTTGTGGGGGGTAACCTCACCGGACTTTGACAAAGTGGAAGGTGATCTATTCCAGTTTGGCGAGGACGTGGCATTCGACCTGTTGTACGCCAAAGTTGAAAAAAATCCTGCGATAGAAGTATTCGCAGTAGAGTCCCGTCTCAAAGAAGCAGAAATACGCCTTGCTCAAACCCAATCCAGTGCCGATATCAGTTGGTCGGTGGGGGTTCGTCGCTTGCAGGAGACCGATGACACCGCATTGGTAGCGGGTTTCAGCATGCCCTTGTTTTCCGGCAAGCGAAATGCCGGCGCGGTTTCGACCGCGTTGGCCGAAAAAAATCAGGTGTTGGCAGAGCGCGACGTAATGCTGCTGGATCTACACACGCAACTGTTCCGGGCTTTTCACAACCGCAAGCAAGCCATTGTCGCGGTCAAGGCGCTACGTACCGCGATCATTCCCGCCCTTGAACAAGCGCTGGTAGAAACACAGGCGGCCTATCAACGGGGCCGGTACGGGTATCTCGACTATGTCAGTGCACGGCAGGAATTATTGAGCGCCAGGCGTACCCAGATCGAAGCGGCCGCAGCGGCCTTAACCTATGGCGCAGAAATTGAGCAGCTAACAGCAGAGCCCTTGGCCTTGACGCAGTATGGCGAAGACTACACATTTTCAGGAACCCCACAATGAAATCAAATACCCAGTTAAAAAAATCATTTATCCGTCTAATTACGTGTTGCTTTGCGATCACCCTGTTGTCTGGACAAACTTTCGCCGAGACGGGTCACGGAGAAGAGGAAGAGCACGGTGAAGAAGGCCATGTCGAGCTGACCCTGGAGCAGATAAAACATGCCGGCATTACGCTGGCAACCGTTACCTCGGGCACCATCCGTGATGTTTTGCCAGTATATGGCGTCGTCGCAACCAACGCAGAGCGTGTACAGTCGGTAACGGCACGCTTCGACGGCGTTATTCGGGAAGTTAAAAAAAGTGTTGGTGATTCGGTTCGCAAAGGCGAAGCCCTGTTGTCTGTAGAAGCCAACGAAAGCCTGAAAACCTATTCGATTGCCTCTGCACTCAATGGCGTTATTACCCAGCGCCACGCAAACCCTGGCGAGCAAACCAGCGATACCCCGCTGTTGGTAGTGCAGGATTTCTCCACGGTCTGGGTAGAGCTGTCGATTTTTCCCAAGGATGTTGCCCAGGTTGAATTAGGCCAGCGGGTTCGCATTCTCAGTCTCGATTCGACCCAAATCGCAGAGGGAAAAATCATCTATATTGCGCCGCTTGGCCAAGCTGGTAATCAGGCCATTATGGCGCGCGCTTTGATCGACAACCCGAATGGCATTTGGAAACCCGGTCTCTTTGTCAACGCGCAAATCACCCGCGCAGAAATAGCCGCTCCAATGGTGATCCGCAACGAAGCCTTGCAAATCGTCGAGGATAACCCTGTCGTTTTTGTTCGGGGTGAGGAAGGTTTTGAACCACGTACAGTGACTTTGGGGCGAACCGACGGTGAGCTAAGCGAAGTGGTGGCAGGTCTGTCCGCAGATGAAGTGTATGTCAGCAAAAACAGCTTTACTCTGAAATCGGAGCTGGGCAAGGAGGATGCTGAACATGGACACTAAAACAGTATTCTTGGCACCATTTACGACGTCGAACCACCTACACGGCTTTAACCGGTCATATGAACCCACAATAGGAGTTCACCATGATAGATAAACTCATTCAATTTTCCATCGCGCGCCGCTGGCTGGTGATGTTTCTGGTGCTGGTAATTGGGGCCCTGGGTGTCTGGAACTATCAGCAGCTGCCCATTGACGCGGTACCCGATATCACCAATGTCCAGGTGCAAATCAATACGGAAGCCCCAGGTTATTCACCACTGGAAGTGGAGCAACGCATTACCTACCTGGTAGAACTGGCCATCACTGGGTTGCCCTATGTGGAGAGCACCCGTTCGCTGTCACGCTACGCCCTGTCTCAGGTGACCGTGGTGTTTGAAAAAGGCACGGACATCTATTTCGCCCGCAACCTGATCAACGAGCGCTTGCAGCAGGCGAAAAGCGAGATGCCTTCGGGGATCGAACCGGTTATGGGACCCGTTGCCACAGGTCTCGGTGAAATCTTTCACTATGCGGTGCATGCAAAACCGGGCGCCTTGCAAGAAAACGGTGAGCCCTATGATGCAACGGCCTTACGCACCTTGCAGGATTGGGTGATCCGTCCCCAGTTGCGTCTGGTTCCCGGCGTCACCGAAGTCAATACCATTGGCGGTTTCGAGAAGCAGTTCCACATCACCCCTGAGCCTGCAAAGCTGCTGGCCTACCAGCTCAGCTTCGACGATCTGGTGGCGGCATTGGAGAAAAACAACGCCAACATCGGTGCCGGATATATTGAAAAAAATGGCGAGCAATATTTGATCCGCGCACCCGGACAGGTAGCTGACATCCCGGCGATCGAAAAAATCATCGTCGCCCGTCGTGACGGCTTACCTATTACCGTGGCTGACGTGGCCGAGGTGGGATTCGGCAAGGAATTGCGCACCGGTGCTGCGACACTCAACGGTGAGGAGACAGTATTGGGTACCGCCGTCATGCTGTTGGGCGGTAATAGCCGGACGGTTTCCCAGGCGGTGTCGGCCAAGTTGCTGGAGATCAATAAAACGCTGCCTGAAGGCGTGATTGCTGAGCCGGTTTATAACCGTACGGTACTGGTCGATAAAACCATTGCCACGGTACAGGCCAACCTGGCGGAAGGCGCGATATTGGTTGTTGTCGTGCTCCTGGTCATGCTGGGCAACGTGCGGGCGGCCTTGCTCACGGCGATGGTGATCCCTTTATCCATGTTGATGTTGATGACAGGCATGGTGCAGACCAAGGTCAGCGCCAATCTGATGAGTTTGGGTGCGCTCGATTTTGGCTTGATTGTGGATGGCGCGGTGATCATTGTCGAAAACTGCATTTTGCGCCTGGCCGGACGTCAGCACCACCTTGGGCGCACCTTAAAGCTGGACGAACGTTTTCAAACGGTGTTTGCGGCCACCCGCGAGGTATTTACACCGAGTTTGATCAGCGTATTGGTAGTGATTCTGGTGAACTTACCCATCCTGGCGCTGACCGGCGTGGAAGGCAAAATGTTTACGCCCATGGCCATGGCGGTAATCATGGCCTTGCTGTCTGCGCTGGTGCTGTCACTTACCTTTGTGCCTGCCGCCGTGGCGCTGTTTATGACGGGGCATATTGAGGAGAAGGACAATTTCATTGTTCGCCATTCCAAACGGTTTTACGCCCCGGTTTTGGCGTGGGCACTCAAATTTCGCGTACTCGTATTGTCTGCGGCCCTGATCTTTGTGGTTTTGGTCGGCGCACTGGCAACGCGGATGGGTACGGAATTTATCCCGAATCTGGATGAGGGCGATATTGCCATCCAGGCGCTGCGAATACCGGGTACCAGTCTCACTCAATCTTTGGATATGCAGTTTCAATTGGAAAAAGCGGTGCTGGAAATCCCTGAAGTCAAAACCTACTTCTCGCGCGTCGGCACGGCTGAAGTCGCCAGTGACCCCATGGGGCCGAACATTTCCGATGGTTATGTCATGCTCAAGGATCACAGTGAATGGCCTGACCCTGACAAAACCAAAGCGCAGTTGCTGGAGGAAATCGGTGAGAAGTTATCATTATTGCCGGGTAATGCCTTCGAGATCAGTCAGCCGATCCAGCTGCGTTTTAACGAGTTAATATCGGGTGTGCGATCCGATCTCGGGATCAAGGTGTTTGGCGACGATTTGACGCAACTGCTGAAATCTGGCGGCGAAATCGCGGCGGTATTGAACGGTATCGAGGGCGCCGAAGGGGTTAAGGTCGAGCAGGTGTCTGGGTTACCTATTCTATCCATCAATGCCGACCGTTCAGCCCTGTATCGTTATGGTTTGAATGTCGCCGATGTACAGGACGTGGTCGCCGCCGCCACGGGTGGTGAGGAAGCCGGCCTGATCTTTGAGGGCGACCAGCGGTTTTCGATAGTGGTGCGAGTGGCCGAGGGCATAAGGGGCGACTTGCGCGCGTTGGAACGTTTGCCGATACCGCTGCCAGAGGGCGGCTACGTACCGCTGCGGGAAGTGGCCAGTCTCACGCTGGCCCCTGGACCTAATCAGATCTCTCGCGAAAACGGCAAGCGGCGACTGGTTGTCAGCGCGAACGTTCGCGGTCGTGATTTGGGTGGTTTTGTGGCTGAAGTTCAGGGTAAAGTTGCGCAGCAGGTGAAATTGCCGCCCGGCTATTGGCTGGAGTATGGAGGCACCTTTGAGCAACTGCAATCGGCCTCGCAGCGGTTAAGCCTGCTTGTCCCCGTCACTTTGGTGATGATTTTTGCACTGTTGATGATGACCTTTGGCTCAGCAAAAGATGCGGCATTGGTCTTTAGTGGCGTACCGCTGGCGCTGACCGGTGGCATTATCGCCTTGTGGTTACGGGACATCCCCCTCTCGATTACCGCCGGTGTTGGGTTTATTACTTTATGCGGTGTATCGGTACTGACCGGGGTCATGATGGTGTCGGCCTTTCGGGATGAGCTCAATCGCGGTGAATCCGTCGAGCAGGCGATTCTGGGCGGCGCCATGTTGAGATTGCGGCCGATATTGATGGTCGCTCTGGTGGCCGCATTAGGTTTCCTGCCGATGGCACTCAATACCAGCACCGGGGCAGAAGTCCAGCGGCCACTGGCCACGGTGGTTATCGGCGGCATTATCTCTTCCACATTACTTACGTTATTGGTGCTCCCCGGTCTGTATCGATTGGCTTGGCGAAGGCCAAAAGCGATTGATAACAATGGCGATCCGATCGCTCAGTAACACCCTCAGGATCGCGGCAAGTATCCTCTTTCCGCGATCCATCTAACAGTAATAGCGAATTTTTTTGGAGTATTTACATGAAACAAATTACCGCCTTTATCCACCACGTTCGATCCGCCGATGTCATCGATGCATTGCGTGACGCAGGCTACAAAAACCTATCAATACTCGATATCAAAGGGTCCTTGAAGCCTTTAGGGGAACGGGAACTGGCGTATTCAGCCGAAGCTGGCGTGGTTATCTCAGAAGTCCAATTGTCTCTGGTATGTGAAGACAATCAGGTGGATGAGGTGACCTCGATCATTCGAAAAACCGGGAAAATCGGACCTGACATATCCGGCTGGGTCTATGTCAGCCCAATCGAACAAGCCCTGCCCATCGGCGGCACCGAGGATCATTAATCGTTTAGCTACCCAACGCCAAGCCAATCATCGACTGGAGAAATAACGTATGCATCAACATTCGCACGATGATAGCTCCAAGCGAATGGGCTTGGCTTTTTGGTTAAACCTGATTTTTACCGTTATCGAATTCGTTGGTGGCTGGTTGACCAATAGCACCGCCATCATGGCCGATGCGGTCCATGACCTGGGCGACAGCCTCTCCATTGGCAGCGCCTGGCTGCTGAACCGCCTGGGCAGGAAATCCGCCAATCCTGAATACACCTACGGCTATCGGCGGTTGTCGCTGTTCGGTGCCCTGATTAATGGTCTAGTGTTAATCGCGGGATCGGTCTGGGTACTGGTCACGGCCATTCCCCGCTTGGCAGACCCCGTCATGCCACATACCGAAGGCATGTTGGCCCTTGCCGTGCTGGGCGTGGCGGTAAATGGCTACGCCGCCTATCGCCTTAGTCAGGGAAAAACCTTGAACGAAAAAGTACTCAACTGGCATTTGCTGGAAGACGTGCTGGGTTGGGTGGCTGTGCTGATTGTGGCGACGGTCATGCAATTTGTGGACTGGCCCATTCTCGACCCACTGCTGTCGATCGGCTTCACCTTGTTTATTCTGATCAACGTACTGCGTAATCTCTGGGCAACAGGGCGGTTGTTTTTTCAGGCCGTGCCGGAGCCAGATTTGCTGGAGAGCGTTCGTGCGTCCCTGATGTCACTCAAGGAAATCGACGACGTACACCATTTGCACCTCTGGTCCCTCGATGGAGAGCACCACGTACTGACAGCTCATGTCAAAGCCGTGCAGACGCAAGATCTGGCGAGATACGCACAGCTCAAGGCCACCATCCAGTCAGCCCTGGAAACCTACGATCTGGCTCACACCACCATTGAGATCGAGCTGGCCGAAGAAGCTTGCCGGGATCAGCCCGTGTCCAGCCAAATGGACCCGCATTAACAAGAAAACTTCGTATGTCCATCCTCTACACGCTCGGTTTGTTCATCATCACCGCTATAGCGGAAATAGTCGGCTGTTATCTTCCATACCTCTGGCTGAAGAAATCGGCATCCGCATGGGTTCTGCTGCCGTCAGCGTTCAGCTTGGCGCTGTTTGCCTGGTTGCTGTCTCTTCATCCGATCGCCGCAGGTCGGGTTTATGCGGCCTATGGCGGCGTTTATGTTTCGGTGGCCATATTGTGGTTGTGGAGTGTGGATGGGATTCGCCCGCATCTGTGGGATTTTGTTGGCGTGACCGTCACCCTGGTAGGGATGGGCATTATAATGTTTGCACCAAAATGATGTCGATCCTGCGGATTTACTTTCCCTTTTTTAGGGATTCAGCGTTCAGCAGCAAACTCATTTTTTCCATCAGAATGATTGCTAGCTCTGTCACTTAAAAGGCTGAAGCAATTGACCCATATAATGCGTTGGGTAATCGGGCTCCGAGGAAATACCAAGATCTTTTATGGCAATTTTTCGGGAAGAGTCAAAATAAGCCGTCCCCAGAATCCTGTCCGTCAAAGTGGTAAACAGCCCAAAGTTCACATCGCCTTCCTTGGCAGTGTTCAGATGATGAAATCGGTGCACGCTGTTGATCGCCAGAATATGCTTTAGCGGCCCTGAAAAATACGCCACGTTGGAGTGTTGCAAAAGTAGCTGGAGCACTACCGCCACAACCAGTAACAGCATGATGTTGTGCGGTACACCCATCAAAAGCAGCGGCATGGTTCCCGCTACGGTTTCGATTAACTGGTGCAGTGGATGCTTCATCAGACCATTAAAACCATACAAGCGCTTTGCGCTGTGATGGACGGCATGCAGTTTCCACAAGCTATGGAAGCGGTGGCTGGCGAAATGGGCCAGGGTAATACCCATATCGGCAATCAAGATCGCCACGACCAGTTGTAACGGTAGTGGCAGGCTGGATGGCCAAAGATCTATCAGCGAAAACGCCTGACCAACCAGTGGAAGCATCAAAAGCCCAAGTATATTGAGTGATTCGTTGACGATGGCATGAATAAAGTCTGTGCCTTGATCCTGTTGGGATAGATTGAACGTGGGGTCATAGGGAACAACCTTTTCGCAAATGAACGACAGACCCACAAATCCGGATAGTAATAAAGCCAACCAGGCATCAGCGTATCCTGACCCTACAAGATAAATAGCAATACCATTGCCGGCCAATAGAAAAACCGGCAGATAAAATAGCTTGATCAACCATCGAATTGCACTCATTCCGGAAACCTCTCAAACATCATAGAGCGCTCATTTTGCACTGAATAAGCAATGCACAATTGAACGAAAGAGCTATTTTTCCGAAAGCAGCTGTTTAATTGTTGCAGGGTTGACGCCAAACGCTTCCATCGCGGCACGGCAAAAGTGGGCTTGATCGGCAAAACCGGCCGTCATTGCGGCATCCGTGAGCGACCTGCTTTGGGTGAGTTCGAATGCCAGCAGTAGCTTCAGCCACTTCTTGTAGCTCCTGAACGGCAAGCCGGCTTGCTCGCTGAACCAGTGAGAGAATCGGCTCGATGAGAGGTGGGCAAGTTCAGCCAAGTCGGTACGGGAAGGTTCCCGTCCAAGCATTAACTCGGATCGCAACGCTTCCACCACCTGTTGGAACCGATTATCCAGGCCAGATACGTCGCCACAGGTGCAGGCTTTCCGAAAATCCTCAAGCGCAGCTTGCAGATCGTCTGCGCTGCTTAACTGGATGAGTTGCCGCGTGCCGTCAATCTCAATAATGGAAATGTTTTGTGCCATCGTCTGGGGGAGCAGGGTTTTACAGGCATTGTGGGTCGGATCGGCATAGAGGCACAACACCCTGGCAGTTTGTAATTGATGGATTGTACCGGCGGGGATCAACAGACTCGTCCCGGCATAATACGCATGGCCAACGCGCACCTCAACCGGGTTGCCCAGACCCACAACAATCTGATGCGCCCAATGTTTGTGGGGCTTGTTATCGCCAGCTTCACCCCGAAAGGCGATGAGCCCCGGCACCATGGCTACCTCACCTCGCCACGATTGGGCCTGGCGTGTTTTGCTGGACACGCTCATGCTCAGGCGCTTCGCTCATCGGTGACAGGCAGAAACAGGGTGAAGGTGGTGGCGTTCGGGTCGGAGCTTGCCTCGACACGACCACCATGGGTCTCAACAATGGAGTGAACAATGGCCAATCCGAGACCGGCACCCTCGCTTTGGCGTGTTCTGGACGGATCGGCGCGGTAAAAGCGATCAAACAGGTTTGGTAGGTGCTGTGCAGGAATTTCGGAGTCCGGGTTGATCACACTCAGCGATACTGAGTCATTCGCCGCTTTAGTCAATCGAACCTTTATCCATTTGCCCGCCGGGGTGTGCCGAATGGCGTTCGACAGCAGGTTGGAGATGGCCCTGCGTAGCATGGCGCGATCACCCATTACCCCCGGTGCCTGACCCTCCAAAGACAGGGTGATATGTTTTTCCTCCGCCAGCGCCCCGAAGAAGTCGAACAGCTCCCTGACCTCGGTGGCCAGATCCAGCGTTACCTGCACCGGTTTGAGCAGGCCGTGGTCGCTCTTGGCCAGCCAGAGCATGTCGTTAACCATCTTGGCCAGGCGTTCTTGCTCTTCCAGATTGGAGTACAGGAGCTCACGATATTCGTCCAGTGTTCTGGCCCTGCCCAACGCCACTTGAGTCTGGGTGATGAGATTGGTCAGCGGGGTTCGTAGTTCGTGGGCGATATCCGCCGAGAAATGCGACAGCCGCGTGAAGCTGTCTTCCAGTCGCTCAATCATCTGATTAAAGGCGGAGGCCAGATCCCGTAGTTCCAGGGGCATGCTGCGAAAATCAAGTCGCATATGCAATCGGTCGGCCTGAATACTGCGCATCTCGTCCGAGAGACCGCGTAAAGGCGCGTGTCCCTGGTGTACCCCAAACCACGCCGCTAGCAAAGTCACACCGCCAGTAAGCAACATGATAATCCAGAGACTGCGGCGAAACCCTTGCAGAAAATGCAGGTGGAAGTCCATGCCGATCGCCGTGGCAATGCGATATTCCTGGCTGTCGCTGACAAACCGTGTGACGACACCCCGATAGGCATTTCCGTCAATGTGCCAAGTAGCCAGGTTATCGGCATGGATCCGCTTAACGGGGGAAAAAGCTACTATAGCCTGCGCGAAGTCAGCCCCCGGTGTAGCGAACACCAGCTGGCCACGGCCATTCCACACCTGAAAATAAACACCGTGGTGTCCCGACACCGCCTGCGACAACGCCACCGGTAACCGGAGCGGATCATCCACCCTTTGCAGGGTCTGCGTTACCGCCTGGTTGATCACGACCAACTCGTCCGCGTCCTGCTCGGCGAAATGCCTCTCGACGGCACCGAGCACCAGATTGCCGATCAATACCAGGCTGATGCCGATGGCCAACGCGACAAAGACCATGACCCTGGCGGTTAGCGAAAGCGGACGCCGCTCAGTCGCCATCATCTTCTGCTTCCACATCAAGCTTGTAACCCATGCCACGCACCGTGTGGATCAGCCTGGGCTCGAAGTCGTCGTCGATTTTTGCGCGCAATCGACGGATGGCCACATCGATCACGTTGGTGTCGGAATCAAAATTCATGTCCCAGACCTGCGAGGCGATCAGCGAACGCGGCAACACCTCACCCTGACGGCGCACCAGCAGTTCCAGCAGGCAGAATTCCTTGTGGCTGAGATTGATTTTTCGGCCGGCGCGCGTGACCCGGTGCCTAGGCAGATCCAGCACGAGATCGGCCACTTTGAGCTGATCCGACAGGGGTGGTGCCGAACCCCTGCGCAACAAGGTGCGCACCCGTGCCAGCAACTCGGCAAAGGCGAAGGGTTTTACCAAGTAGTCATCGGCGCCCAGCTCCAGCCCCTTGACCCGGTCATCCACGCGGTCGCGCGCGGTAAGGAACAGCACCGGTGTCTGGCGACCCGCCTCACGCAGCGACTGCACAATGCGCCAGCCATCCACGTCGGGCAGCATGACATCCAGCACAATCAGGTCGAAAGACTCGGTCATCGCCAGATGGTGGCCATCGAGACCGTTGCGAGCCAGGGACACTTGAAAACCGGCTTCGCTCAACCCCTGCCGCAAATAGTCGCCAGTCTTGATTTCATCCTCGACTAACAGTAGTCTCATAAATACCTCGCTTATCACGTTTTATATCAGTCTAGCGGGTCATTCCCCACAGTAAGATTACACCAAGATGACATTTTTGTAATCTACGAGTCATCTGGCTGACAGGGGAGATTAGTTAATATCGGAATTATCTGTGCTGATGCGGGTTGGTATCGGTCACCGTCACTGACTCGCCCGTTCAGCTGTTACGAGAAAGGCCGCGCTATACGATTCATGTCAATGACTCTTGGAGGTGTGTAATGAGTATTTAATTTCTGCGAAACGTGGCGCTCGTTTCGGCCATGCCGCTGGTGGCCGGATGTGCCAATAATCCGTTTTACCATCGGTACGTCATGGTGGGTCAGGTGGTGCAGGCCTCCGAAGGGCGGACAGTCGTCTGCATCGGCGAACCCAAGGGCGCTGAAGTGGGGCAAGTGCTGGACGCCTACCGCGTCGTGTTTAGAACGGATGTCGTTGAGGAAGGTGAATCCGACTGGGCTCGCGAGTGGATCGGCAAGGTCAGAATCGACGGGATCATCGACGAGCATTTCGCCACGGTTGATGTGGTCGAAGGCAAGATTATGAAAAACGATATCGTTGAATTGGAGTATTTATGAATGAATTGGAGCATTTATGAAAACGTATAGTGCGACACGCCGTCGCTTCGTACAGGGCCTTGCAGCCGGTGGCGTGCTGGCCGCCACACCGGCCTGGTTGCAGGCGGCTGTAAAAGGTGCGACCGCGCTGGGCTCAGCA
>NZ_JBEDTY010000041.1:0-12841 GCF_040119285.1 Alcanivorax sp. | reverse complement strand
GCCAGTCCACGGAAACGTAGCATCTGGCATGGCGGCAGTGTCCTTGTTGTGTTGCTTGGTCGCACAAACAACTTAACTCGGTGCACTGTCCGCCCATACCTATTTCACTCTAATCCGCGATGAACCTAAAAAAAGCGCGCCGAAGCGCGCTTTTCCATTACTTGAAGAAAGCCCGGTTATCGCTCTATAGATCGGAATCCCCTTCCGCCTGGATATCCACTCCCGGAACCTTTCTTGGCTGCTTGTCCTCGATCTCTTTTTTTGTTGCCGGTATAGGCGCATCCTGCTGGTTAAAATAGGCGTCACGGAAATCCTGTGGCACTGGTGTGCGACCTTCAAAGATATGATCCAGGGCCTGTGGGATCGGATTCTTCTCCACCTGCTCCAACTCGCCATCATCGTTAAGGCGGAACTGCAGGGCAGTCAGGCCCATGTACTTTTCTCGGCTCATTTTCACTAACCGATCATTATTGGGCAAGATCGTCGGCTTCAGGAAAACCATCAGATTACTCTTTATGCGATCTTTGCTAGTGGAGCGAAACAAGAACCCCAACAACGGGATGTCGCCCAACAACGGCACTTTGCGCACAGTAACGCGAATATCATCTTTGATCAGTCCACCCAGAGCGATGGTCTCAGCGTCGTCGGCCAATACCGTGCTTTGCAACTTACGTGTGGTGGTCACAATATCCACGGCATCACCCGCGGAGTCCTTCACCGCAGAATTTTCCTGCTCCAGCTCCAGGCGAATAGTGGAGAGCCCTGCCACATGGGGCGTGACTTTGAGCGTCAGACCCACATCTTCACGCTGAATGGTGGTAAAGGGATTAGACACCCCTGCCCCGGTATTGGTGCTCTGTCCAGTCACGAACGGAACGTTTTCACCGACGATGATCGACGCTTCTTCATTATCCAGGGTTAGAATGCTCGGAGTGGAGAGGAGATTCACATCGGACGAGGTGGATAACGCCTGAACCAGTGCGCCCCACTCCAAATCTCCGTTGGAATCCGTTTCTCCGAACCCGGCGGTAACACCTTCGCCCAAACTCAGCCCGGACGGGTCGTCGGTGGCCAAGGCCTGAACGATGGAGTTGATACTCAGGCCGTTACCCCCAAAATTCACGGCGCCAACACCACTTTCATTACTGCCGCCCACATACTGAAAACCCAGGTTTTTCCCCTGCTCTCCAGAGATCTCTACGATGGCCGCCTCAATCAGGATCTGTGCCCGGCGCACATCCAGTTGGCTAATCACCGTTTGTAGCTCTCTCATCATTCCCGGTTCTGCACGGATCACCAGCGCATTCAGGGACTCATCGGCCTGAATAGACACCTTGCTGTTATTTGACAACGTGGTAGTGGCGGTCTTGCTATCACCTCCTATCTTCGTTACGGAGGCGCCATCCGCAAAATTTTTCAACAACTCAGCCATGTCCTTGGCATCCCCATGGCTCAGGCGAACAACTTGCACGCCGCCATTATCGGTTTCTTCGGTATCCAGGCTGCGAACCATCTGCAGCATCCGCTGGCGGGTCACACGGTCGCCTTTAATGATCAGTCGATTGGTCCGCTCATCTGCCACCACGATAACCCCACCTTCCGCGGTTTTCCCTCGGCGTCCACCGGTTTGTGGCGTTAGGCTTTCCAGCATTTTTACCATATCGCCGGCAAACGCATATTTGAGCTTGAGCACTTGAACGTCTTCCGACTCCGCGTTATCCAGGCTAGCGATAATCGCCTCCATGCGGCGAATGTTATCTAAGTGGTCGCTAATAATCAGGGCATTAGCTGAACCTACCGCAGCCAGATGCCCATATTGAGGAACCAACGGTCGTAACACCGGAACCAATTCTTCCACCGGCGAGTTTTCGACCGGAATCACCCGAGTCACCAGCTCTTCACCGGAAGTACTGCCCTTGCCCACCAATGGCAGATTGCTCTGCTTGGCGGTGGTGTTGGGCACGATCTTAATGATGTCACCCGCCGGCACCGCCGCATAACCGTGAACCTGCAATACGGACAAGAACAATTCGTAGACTTCACGGGAGGTCAACGACTTGGTAGACACAACCGTTACATCGCGAGCCCGAACCCGGGGATCAACCACAAAGTTCTTGCCGGTCATATCGGCCACCTGGCTGATAAACGCTTGGATATCCGCATTGCGAATATTTACCGTCCAGCTCTTGCCGTCGTCACTGGCTTGTACCTGATTCGTTGTCTGCGCATGGAGCGTCGTCGCCATAACAGCGGACAGCGCCAATAGCATTATTATTTTTGATAAAGACGTTCTGAAAAAAGGCGTCATAAAACCACTCACTAAGGCGGATAGTTCACGGTAAATTGTTGGTCACCCCGTTGCACCACAATGGAGGCCTGCTGAGTATTCTGATACGAACGCAGAGCCGCCATGTCGTTACTTTCTGTTCCCAGCGGGTGTCCGTTAACCGAGAGAATTACGTCATCGCTTTGCAGGCCAACCTGCGCAAGCAATTGTTTAGGGGCGCGTTTCCCCAACCGATAACCGGCACTGCCTCCCTGATTGACAGGCTCCAGCCCTAACTGGCTGACGATCATCTTGCGCTGACGCGCCAGATCGGCGGGGCTGCCTGCTACCACAGTATCGTTACCCCGCGGCGGGGATACAGATTTGCGCTGGACTTCAGCCACCCCCCCCAAGGCAGTGTCACTCCAGCGCAGCGTTTCCAGGCGTCCGGCTCGACGCAGTATGACCCGATCCGGATACACCTCTTCCAACTTGGCATTACCAGGAATGCTGTCACCAATATGGTAAAGCTCTCCCTCTTTGCCCTTTTCGGCAATAATCGCCGTAGCCCGTTTGGTATCGGCATTCTGGAAAACGCCCAACAATGCCAGTCGAAGACGAGTCTCAGGTGCGTCAGTAGGCTTGTCGTTGGCGGTACTGGCTACCGGTTCATAGCTGCCGAACAACTGCCAGTTGTCAATCTGCGCCTGGGACAGGGTGGGAGCGTCGCCAGACAACGACACTTCCAGGCGCGCTTTGCTATTGGCCGGCACGGGCTCACTGGGGCCATACCACAATAGCCACACGGTCTGCGCCAGCACATAGGCCAGCGCGACCACCAGCAATACAGCGATCGCCCACCAAACTGGCGCGCCCCATTGCTGTTGCTTTCCCCAACTTGCCAGTTGCGACATAACCGTCCTGCGACTTCCTTTATCGTTATTACCAATGCCGATACCAGGCTACAAACCTACTGGATTCTACAGCTTATTATTGCAATATAGTGTTACTAACCACCGAGCACGGCAAAAGGTTGCGACATCTGGAAAACCACGTCCTGCGGGTTCCCGCCCTGGCTCACACCCAACAGCATGGGCCAAGCACGTCGCACTTCCAATTCAAAGCGCCCCTCGGCAAGCCGGGCATCCACCAGCGACTCACCCTCCGGGCCCACCACTTGTAGTGTGGGTTGTGCATTATCCATGCTCAAACGACCCTGCAATACCGGCACCGTTGCCGAACCATTACGACCCCAGCTCACGGTGCCACCGCTGTACTGGAGCGTACCTTGCAACTGCTTGATCTTGTCATCACCAAGGGTGAGCTGCATCAGGGTCGCGTCCACGCGCCCATCCGCACTGCCTTGGGGAATATGGGCTGCCACCAATGCCACCGGCAAGGAAAGTCGGGCCTCTTGCAATTGCCAATCCCCCCAATCCGCCCCCACCCAAGTGGACAGGCGCGCAGCATCATCGGTGCTGCGCATTTTCAGCGTCAGCCCTGGCACCAATCCGTGCCAATCCAGCTCCCATTGCACCGTGCCCTGGCGGCGCTGCCATTGCCAATTAGCTTGCCCGTCCCACCAAACTCCCTGGGGCTTGCTCAGCAGCATCGGTGCACCAGCCGGTCGCAGCAGAGGCACTCGCTCAACCAACACCGCGGCAGGCATTAGTAACAGCAAAAACAGTAGCAGGCTAACGCCGAAAAGCAGCGCCAGTGTTATTTTTCGTGGCATAAAGGGGCCAGTTTCCTGTTCGCCAATCAGAACGGAATATCGTCGTCGAAGTCATCCGCCGGGCCGCTGAAGCCGCCGCCCTGATGGGTATTTTGGTTCTGTGCCGGCTGGCCACTACCGGCCTGACTATCATTACCGTAGCCGCCTTGATTGCCCTGGTTACCCTGTGGGGGAGCGGACTGCGCATAGCCACCGCTCTGACCGCCGCCATCACCGCGTCCATCGAGCATCTGCATTTCGTTGGCCACGATCTCAGTGGTGTAACGATCCTGGCCATCTTGCCCCTGCCATTTGCGGGTACGGATAGAACCTTCGATGTACACCTTGGAGCCCTTTTTCAGGTACTCACCGGCAATCTCGCCGAGCTTGTTGAAAAACACCACCCGGTGCCATTCAGTACGCTCCTGCATCTGGCCGCTCTGGCGATCTTTCCAGCTTTCGCTGGTCGCCAGCCGCACATTGGTGACCGCCCCGCCGCTGGGCATAAAGCGGGTTTCCGGATCCGCGCCCAGATTACCGATCAAAATTACCTTGTTAACGCCGCGCGCCATGTTTTTCTCCGTGACTTCTTATAGCCTGACTACTGCCTACAATCCTGCCATCATTGATAGACAAAAAATTCGTGAAGCTGCCCATTGTGTCAGCTTTGCCCAGTCCCCGCGACACCCAGTAACTGTTGCTCGTCCAACAGAGTGGAATCCACTTTCAGCAAGGCCAGCGCCTGCTCTTCCACGACCACAGTCTCCACCACCCCGGGCACCGATCTCAGCCGCTCGGCCAACGCCGCCCAATCCTTCCCGGGAGACAGTGACAACACTCGGTTATCCAGCCGGGGCAACTCTTTCATTCCTGCCAGAACCAGCAACCAAACCAGGGCCAGCACGCCGCAGCTGTAAAACACCGCTTCTGCCCCAATCCATTGATAAAGAGCTCCGCCCATCTGACCGCCGACAAAGACGCCCAGGAACTGACTGGTTGAGTACACGCCCATAGCCGTTCCCCTTGTACCTGCCGGCGCCGCGCGCCCGACTAAAGAGGGCAGTAATGCCTCTAGTAGATTAAAAGCGGTAAAGAAAACCAATAATGCCAAAACGAAATGCCACAATTGCGCGCCCGCTAACGCCAACAGCAGCTGAGAGAACGCCAGCAACACCACCGCCAATCGCTTCATGGGCACTGCCCCACGCCGCTCCGCCCGGATAATCAATGGCACCATGGCCAAAAAACCCGCCACCAGAACCGCCAGATACAGCAGGCTGTGACTTTGTAATGTTAACCCCAGTCGGTCGCTGAGCAAGGCCGGCACCACCACAAAAGACGCGGTCATAATCAGATGCAGGCTGAAAATACCCACATCAAAACGCAGCAAGGTCTTGCTGCCCAGCACGCGACGGAACCGTTCTGACACAGGCAACGCCTCACCCTGCAAGGCTTTTGGCGCTGGCACCACAAACGCCACCAGCAAGGCGAAACCGCCCAGCACTGACGTCATCCAGAATAGGCCTGACAAGCCCAGCCACCCCGCCAGCAAGGGCCCTAAAATCAAGGCAAGAACAAAAGAGCCGCCCACCGACATACCAATCAACGCCATAGCCCGAGTGCGATGCTTTTCAGTCACCACATCTCCAATCAGTGCCATAATGACACTGGCAATCGCCCCGGCGCCCTGCAAAGCACGCCCGGCAATGACCCCGTAAATGTGGTCACTCATAGCGGCTACCGCGCCGCCAGCGATAAACAGCAGCAGGCCGATGAGCAATAGCGGCCGGCGCCCAAAACGATCCGACAACATGCCAAAAGGAATCTGTAACAGCGCCTGCATCAAACCGTAGGCACCAATAGCAGTACCAATCAATAACGGCGAAGCCCCTTCAAGGGCTTGCCCGTAAACGGCAAAAATAGGCAGAATCATGAACAGACCGAACATCCGCAACGCAAAAATCGTTGCCAAATAGCCAGTGGCCTTCAGTTCTGTCCGCTGCAGAGCATGTGAAGATGATGCCGTCATGAACCGTTATCACTCCTAACCCGGAGGGGCCTGGGCACCGCAGCGAATGGCTACAGCAAACCCGACCGATACAAAAGGGCACGCAGTGTAGCAGATTCCGCCCCTACCAGAACCCGAACATCGCTCTCGCCGCAGGTAAGCTTTGGCAGGGAAATTCGTAAAACTCGACAGCATCAAATTGAACCCCCGCCAAAGCGGTGATAAATTGACAGGCTGATAAGTTTTTTTTCTTAGGTTTTTGCCTGAGTAATCACGGACGGGCCAATGAATAGCCAAGAACATATCCAACAAGTTTACGTGGTCGGCAGCCAACAGCTGCAAAACGCCCTGCTTACCGAGTTTCTTGTCAAACAAGACGTGGCAGCCAAAAGCATTCCCACCGCCCTGGATATCACCACCGATATCCTGCGAGAGAACGGCCAGAATCTTTTTCTGGTGGATTACCACTCAGTGGACGTGAACGAAGTCATCGCCCACCTCCTTGAAGCAGACCAAGAAGTGGACAGCGATGTCTTGATCGCGGTTTTCAACGTGAACAGTGACGAGTCACTCTCCAAGCTTGCCGGGCTTCCCATGGTCAACGGCGGCTTTCAACACGACTGTCCGCAAGCTCTTCTCAGCAAAGGGATTAAGGCGGTTTTTGATGGTGAACTGTGGTTCCCTCGCGCCGTACTGCAAACCTACCTGATGAAGAGCCGCACCTTCAACAAAACCTTCTCACGTAGCGAGGTAAGCCTCACCGACCGGGAAATGGAAGTGCTGAAAGTAATGGCCACCGGCGCCAAGAACTCCGAAATTGCCAGCAGCCTTAACCTGAGCCCACACACCATCAAGACCCACATCTACAACATCTTCAAGAAAATCAACGCCTCCAACCGCCTGCAAGCGGTGAATTGGGCCCAAGAAAACCTGTAGCAATAGCCGCCGGACACACTATGTCAGAGTCCTGACGGGTTAGTTTTCGCGCCCTGTGTCTGGCGTCAAGCGCCCGGCGTCCCTTATACTGCCCTGTTCACTTTGACAGTAGTCTAAGACGGGCGTTTTACCCTATGGATACCATCGTAGTACGCGGTGCACGCACCCATAATCTAAAGAACGTGGATCTGGACATTCCGCGGGACAAGCTGGTGGTCATTACTGGTCTGTCAGGCTCCGGCAAGTCCTCTCTTACCTTCGATACCCTGTACGCAGAAGGGCAGCGTCGGTATGTAGAGTCATTGTCCACCTACGCCCGCCAGTTCCTGTCAATGATGGAGAAACCCGATGTGGATCACATCGAGGGGCTGAGCCCGGCGATCTCCATTGAGCAGAAGTCCACCAGCCATAACCCTCGCTCCACGGTAGGCACCATCACGGAAATCTACGACTACCTGCGACTACTGTTCGCCCGTGTCGGCGAACCTCGCTGCCCCGAGCATGATGCCCCGCTAGCAGCGCAGACCATCAGCCAGATGGTGGACCAAGTGCTGACTATGGAAGAAGGCAGCAAGCTGATGCTGCTTGCGCCGGTGATTCGCGAAAAGAAAGGTGAGCACGTCCATCTGTTCGAAGAGCTTCGCGCCCAAGGCTTTATCCGGGTGAGAATCGATGGCCGCATCTACGATATGGATGACACACCGGACCTGGACAAAAAAAAGAAGCACACCATAGAAGTGGTGGTAGATCGCTTTAAAGTTCGCGACGATCTGCAGAACCGACTGGCAGAATCGTTCGAGACCGCTCTGAGCCTGGCTGATGATATCGCCGTGATTGCCCCTATGGACGGCAATGGCGAGGAAACTACTTTCTCCGCCAAATTCGCTTGTCCTCGCTGTGGCTACTCGATCCCCGAACTGGAACCGCGTCTGTTTTCTTTTAATAACCCCGCCGGCGCCTGCCCCAGTTGCGATGGGCTCGGTATGAAACAGTTTTTCGATGAAGGCAAAGTAATCAATTCCGATGAACTGTCTCTTTCTGAAGGCGCCATCCGCGGCTGGGACCGCCGCAACGTCTATTACTTCCAGATGCTCAACTCTCTGTCACAGAGCATCGGTTTCGATATGGATGCAGCATTCAAAGATCTCCCCAAAGAGGTCCGAAGCAAAGTGCTGCATGGCACCGGCAAGGAAAGCATCGAATTCCGCTACCTGAACGATCGTGGCGACATCATCAAGCGCAACCATCCCTTCGAAGGGATCATCCCCAATATGGAGCGCCGCTACCGGGAAACCGAATCCGATGCGGTACGCGAAGACTTGCTCGGTTACATGTCCACCTCTAGCTGCCCCAGCTGCAACGGCTCACGCCTACGCGAAGCAGCCCGCCATGTCTTTATTGAGCAAACCACTCTACCCGAAGTGGTTCGACTCGCCGTTGGTAAAGCCCACGCCTATTTCAGCGATCTGAAACTGCCCGGCAGCCGTGGCGAAATCGCCGACAAGATCCTCAAGGAAATTAGTGACAGGCTACAATTCCTCGTCAACGTAGGTCTGGAATACCTAACCCTTGAACGCAGTGCCGAAACCCTGTCTGGCGGCGAGGCTCAGCGCATTCGCCTTGCAAGCCAAATAGGCGCAGGGCTAGTCGGTGTCATGTATGTACTGGACGAACCTTCCATCGGTTTGCACCAGCGCGACAACGAGCGCCTGCTCAACACTCTGACGCGACTTCGCGATTTGGGTAATAGCGTACTGGTTGTAGAGCATGATGAAGAGGCCATCCGCCTCGCCGACCACGTTATCGATATTGGTCCGGGGGCGGGCGTTCACGGTGGCGAAGTTATCGCCCAAGGTAGCGCCCAGGATGTGGCCAACAATCCGAATTCATTAACAGGTGACTATCTATCGGGCCGCAAAAAGATCGCGGTCCCTACCCAGCATCGTCCACACAACGATGACCGCTGGTTGACCTTGCACGGAGCCATAGGGAACAACCTCAAAGGTCACCCACTCAACATTCCCGTAGGCTTGCTAACCTGTATCACCGGGGTATCCGGTTCCGGCAAGTCCACGTTAATCAATAGCACACTCTACCCCCTGGCCGCGACCAAGCTCAATAAGGCCACGACTCTGACTGCGTCTGCCCATGAATCCATTGAAGGGCTTGAGCATTTCGACAAGGTGGTGGATATCGATCAAAGCCCCATCGGTCGCACCCCGCGCTCCAACCCGGCCACCTACACCGGTATTTTCACCCCGGTGCGGGAATTGTTCGCGGGCACCCAGGAAGCCCGTGCCCGCGGCTACAAGCCAGGGCGCTTCAGCTTCAACGTGAAAGGTGGTCGCTGCGAAGCCTGCCAGGGTGACGGGGTCATCAAGGTAGAGATGCACTTCCTGCCCGATATCTATGTTCCCTGTGAAGTCTGTGACGGAAAACGCTACAACCGGGAAACCCTGGAAATCACCTACAAGGGTAAAAATATCTTCGAAGTGCTCGACCTGACTATCGAAGATGCCCGCGAGTTTTTCGATGCCGTACCGTCCTTGGCACGCAAACTCCAGACCCTCATGGATGTGGGCCTCAGCTATGTAAAACTCGGCCAGGCAGCAACCACACTATCCGGTGGCGAAGCCCAGCGGGTCAAACTGGCCAAGGAATTGTCACGCAGGGATACCGGCAACACCCTGTACATCCTCGATGAGCCTACCACCGGCCTGCACTTCCATGACATCCAGCTCCTGCTGGACGTGCTCAATCGCCTGGCCGACCACGGCAACTCCGTGGTGGTGATCGAACATAACCTGGATGTAATCAAGACCGCTGACTGGATCGTGGATCTGGGCCCCGAGGGCGGTGACGGTGGCGGTGAGATCATCGCCGAAGGCACTCCAGAAGAGGTCGCCAAGGTTACAGGCAGCCATACTGGGCGCTTTCTCAAACCCATGCTGAAATAATGCAGCGGGTCTGATACCGGCATAGCAGACGACGGGGCGGCAAGGACGCCAAGCCCCTATCCGCCTCTTTCTTAAAGGGCACCGCGAGAGTTACGCCGTGACGAATAGCACATTTCCACGCCCTGTCACGCAGCCGCAGCCTGCCCCTCACCAGCCCGTCATATTTCGCCTGCAGACTCCCCCCAATCACCATCATTGAGGCGAGTCATGAAACGGATTAACGCATTGAAAGGCTGCATCGCAGCACTGGCCATGGGCGCCGCCACTGTAGCCTGTGCCGCTAAGGCACCCGATCACAATCCCCCAGGCGACGCCAATCGCAAAGCCCCACACCACACCATGGCCCACAGCAGTAGCGTATCGCTCGGCCCTCGCCCCTATTACCTGGTCTCTGATATGGATGCGGGGCCAGTCAAAGAGGCCCTGCAGGCCTGCGCCGCGGAGCACCGCCCGCAGCGACGAAGCGACTTTTCCATCGGCCACCGCGGCGCGCCGCTGCAATTCCCGGAACACACTGAAGAATCCTACCGTGCAGCAGCACGCATGGGCGCAGGCATTGTGGAATGTGACGTTACCTTTACCAAAGACCGGGAGCTGGTTTGCCGTCATTCACAGTGCGATCTCCATACCACCACCAACATCTTGGAAACCGAACTGGCCAACAAGTGCAGCGAACCATTCAGCCCGTTTGATGGCACACACGCCGCCAGTGCAAAATGCTGTACCAGTGACATCACCCTGGCCCAATTCAAAACCCTGAAAGGGAAGATGGATGGCGCCAACCCTAAAGCCACCACCGTTGACGAGTATCTAAATGGCACCCCCGACTGGCGCACCGAGCTCTACCGCCAACGCGGCACCCTGCTCAGCCACCAGGAAAGCATCGCCTTGTTCCGCCAGCTGGGGGTCAAGATGACCCCGGAACTGAAGGCACCTCAAGTCCCCATGCCCTATCAAGGCGATTACAGCCAGCAAGACTATGCACGGCAGATGATTCGTGACTACCAAGAGGCCGGTGTCAGCCCCCGCCGCGTCTATCCACAATCATTCAACCTGGAGGATGTTCGCTATTGGTTATCGGCCACACCAGCCTTTGGCCGTCAGGCGGTTTACCTGGACGGCCGAGACAGCAGTGGACTCGACCCGCAAAACCCCGGCACCTGGCAACCCGACATGGCAACGCTGAAAGGCTACGGGGTCAACATCATCGCCCCGCCGTTATGGATGCTGGTCACCACAGATGCCCAGAACCGCACCATCCCAAGCCTCTATGCCCGCTCCGCAAAACAGGCCGGTGTGAATATGATTGCCTGGTCCCTGGAGCGCTCGGGACCATTGGCCAACGGTGGCGGCTGGTACTACCAAAGCATCCCTTCAGCCACCAATAACGACGGTGATACCCTGACGCTACTGGATGTACTGGCCCGCCAAGTCGGCGTCATCGGTGTCTTTTCCGACTGGCCCGCCACCACCACCTTTTATGCCAACTGCCTGCGACAACACCGCGCTTCACGCTCCCACGCACGACAATAGCGCAGCCGCCGCACCACACTTTGCCCCGCCCGCCCTGGGCCGGGGCATTATCGCCGCCAGGAGGGCCTGAATTGATGGCACGGTTTCTGCTTTGTAGCAAGCTATATACAGGCCCAGGAGTACGAGCATGGAATCCACCCCGGACCACCGTTGGCTGATGCAGTACAATATCGTTAATCTGGTTAATCAGTGTCGCCGCTTGATCCGCGCCGAGTTCGACGAAAGTCTTTCTCTCACCGACCCACAACTGCGTTTCAAGCTTGCTCACTTCGCCGGCCATACCCGCTCTCAGGGGCTCCAACGGCTGTACGGTGAAATTCGACTTGCACTACTCAAACTGGAAGGCGCCGACTCAGAACCGCCGCAGCCGCCCGCACCACCAGCACGACGTTACCGAGGACAATCGATCAGCCCTGCGCCTGAAAACCCCAGACAAATGTCGGCACGCTCACGCTCGGCACAAAAAGCCGTTATTTACCGAGGAAGGACGGTCGCACAAGGGTAGGAAAAAGCGTGGTACAGCCTCTTGTCAGGCAGAGAACTGAAAAATACTCAGATCCAGCGGCTGGCTCTCCCCCAGCCACATCACCAACTCCGTATGATCACGGAAATCGTCACCACTTAGCCCATGCACTAACACCGTTAAGCCGTTGCGGCTGGCCATTAACCAGGGAATAACCTCCCCTGCCAAACGGCGTGGGATGGTCAGCTGACAGCTCCAGCATGGGTGCGGCCCCACCGGCTTGCGGTGCATATGGCCCATGGGCACAGAAAAGTGCTGGTGGGCAGCCTGGCAGAGAGCCGCCGCCTGGGAAAAGCTATGTTCGTCGAAATAGACGTGTGCGTGAAAACCGTTAATCGCCATACGCTGTCCTGTTAATGACAACTCCAGCATAGCCGATGCTTTCACACTTGCAACAGGCACAAAAAAACCGGGCACAGGGCCCGGTTTTCTCTGGAACGGTTAAACGCTTACTCTTCGTCAGCGTCAACCAGTTCAGGACGGTCAACCAGCTCAACATAGGCCATCGGGGCGTTATCGCCCGCACGGAAACCCATCTTAAGAATGCGGATGTAGCCACCCGGACGCTCCTGGTAACGAGGACCCAGCTCGTTGAAAAGCTTGCCGACCATTTCCTTGGAACGGGTACGGTCAAAAGCCAGACGACGGTTTGCAACGGAGTCTTCCTTTGCCAGAGTGATCAGCGGCTCAGCCACACGACGCAGCTCTTTAGCTTTGGGCAAAGTGGTTTTGATCGCTTCGTGCTCAAGCAGAGACACAGCCATGTTACGGAACATCGCCTGACGATGAGAGCTGTTCCGATTCAGTTTTCTGCCGCTTTTGCGATGACGCATGATTCTGTTCCTATGTTCAGGGGCGCTTCACAGCGTCCACAACAACTAATTAGCGCAATTTGGTGTTCAGC
>NZ_JBEDTY010000040.1:0-13602 GCF_040119285.1 Alcanivorax sp. | reverse complement strand
GGCAAGGGCTGACGTATTTAATTATATCGAGCGGTTCCACAACCCAAGAAGGCGGCGCAAGGTTGCAGCTCAAGATCGCAAGTTTACCGCCTTTTTAAAACCGTCCGTGGAAACGGGGTAGAACCCTGTTTTGCTGTAAAAATGTAGTGTGTGTTGTTTTAAAACTCTGCTTTACTCTCCTTTGGGGCCCCGCTTTGGGCCCCTTTTCTTTATCTAATAACGTTCTGCCCCCTCTCCGCCAAGACCGTCTTGCACTATTGCACCTTGTGCATGAGTCATACATAACGCTAGCCTTAACCCAGTCGTAAACAACACTATAGACATAACAAAAAGCCGCGAGGTTTTACCATGGCTGACGACCGTCGCCGAAAACGCCCCACCACCGCCACCGGCCGACTGTTTCGGCTCACCGGCATGACCACCTCAATCGCCACTCGTGTAGCCGGCCACCAGGTCAAAGGACTGTTCCAGTCGGAACAAGCCAAAGCCACTGACCGGGAGAAACTGCTGCAACATATTGGTAAGGAGGTGGCTGCCACGCTGGGAGAGATGAAAGGCGCGGTCATGAAAGTCGGCCAGATTGCCTCCCAAATGCAAGACATCCTGCCCACTGAGATTAGCGATCAGCTAAAAGTACTCCAGAATGCTTCCGCCTCGATGCCATTCCATGTAATTCGACGGCAACTGGAGCGTGAGCTCGGCGCTCCGCTGGATGAATTATTCACCCGTTTCGAAGACAAGCCCTTTGCCGCCGCGTCCATTGGTCAAGTACATCATGCCGTGACCCCGGAAGGCGACGAAGTGGTGGTAAAAGTACAGTACCCCGCGGTCAAGGAATCCATTGATTCCGACATGAAGCATCTGCGCCGGATTCTACGCTTGGGCAGCCTGCTGAAAGTCGACGAAGCCGCCCTGGATGCTGTATTTCAGGAAATTCGCAACCAGCTTCACGAAGAACTGGATTACCACCAGGAAGCCACCAACTTGGAGCATTTTCAAGGTTTTCACCAAGACCAGCCTTGGCTGGTCATTCCCCAAGTTTTTCCGGCACTATCCAGTGAGAAGGTGCTGACGCTGAGCTATGAAACCGGTACCCCCCTAGACCAGGTCGACGACGAGCACGGTTTTAACCAGGCCACTCGCAACCAGCTCGGCGAGCGGCTATTCGATGCCATCGGGCAACAAATTTTTCAGTTCCGGGCCGTCCATTGCGACCCCCACCCCGGCAACTTTGCGTTTCGTCGCGATGGCACCATTGTGATCTATGATTTTGGCGCAGTGAAGCGGTTACCCCCACAGGATGCTGATTTACTGAAACGCTTGGTGCGCATGGCCATCAACAAGAAATGGGAGGCACTTGACGCTCTACTAATGGAACTGGGAGCACGCAAGAAGGACACCCAAGTGAGCGGCGAGTTTTATGCGGTCTGGGTTGAATTGCTGCTGCGGGCCTTTGGCGACGAGCCCTACGACTTCGGGCATTCAAAATTGCACACGGACATCATGCGTCAAGTAAAACGTACTCCCCTGGAACAAATACTCAAATTCCAGCCCTCCTCTCGCAGTCTGCTGGTAGAACGGGCCATCAGCGGACACTACTGGACCATGATGAAACTGGGCGTAAACACAGCTTTCCGACCGCACCTGGAAAAAGCGATCAACACCGCCACACTCGTTGACTAGCACTGCCTAGTCACCGGCTGCATGCTACGTAAAGCGTGTAGCCGTGCAACACCGCACAAAAAGCCCCTCACACGGAGGGGCTTTTTGTTATCACGGCGTGATTTGCAGACACTAGAATGCGGAACGCAGCCCCACACTGATACCGGAAATTTCTTCCTCATCGGTGTCGACATAGCGCATATATTCCAAGTTGCCGGCAACCGTATCGGTAATATTGAAGTCTAGACCGGCACCGTAGGATTCATCCTCAAAGGTTTCAGTATCGCTGTAGGAGTAATCCACCCCCGCTACCGTACCGTTGGCTGACACCTCACCTTTTACCTTTGTATAACCACCAATGATATAAGGACGAAGTTTCTCACCGACAGGCGCACCCAGCTTCACATACCCGCCGTACAGGTGATCCATGTCGAAATCCACAATACCCTGGGAGTCCTCATCAAATCCCAAACCACCCCGGGCTTCCAGTGCCAGAAAATCCGTAAACTCGTACCCGGCATTGACCGTAGCCGAGTCGATTTTCAGAGTGTCCGTGTCATACTCCTCGTTATCATATTGGATCTGGCTGTAGTTACCGCCAATGTATGGACCGACCGCAAAAGCCCCCGGTGCCACCATCAATGAACAGGACAAGACCAGTGCATTACGCATAATGACTTTCATACAGGACTCCTTTTCCGTTAAGTTTCTCCGTTAAGTCGTCTATTCAGAGACCTTATTTGTCGCACAGTTCCAGAGACTACGATAAATTCTGTAAAATGAATTCATAGTATTAACTCCGTATCCACATAACAGTGATAACAGGATCGGGAATGACACAAGGACGCCTCATCTTCAGGCAGGGAATTACCGTTTGCTTACTCATGCTGGTTATATCAGGCCATAGCCTGACGCTTAGCGATAAGCAAGACAGCTACCAAGCAGCTCACGGCATGCAATGGTTGACAGACCCCTGGCAGGCTTACAGCCCGGAAATGGCTCTGCACGCTTTGCTCGACGGTCAAGGCAAGAAAGTTCACGATAAGTACCCTTCTCTGGGGTTTCGTGAGGGCCTGCAATGGTTTCTCGTTCCCATCGAAAACCAGAGCAGCCAGTCTCTATGGTTTGCTCGCATAGGCCGCCCTCACCTGGATTATCTCGACCTCTACCTTTTCGACCATAAAGGCAAGTCACTATGGCACAACCGTCTTGGCGACCGCGTTCCTTTTGATACTCGAACATTTGCGCATAGCCACCTAGTCTCCACGCTCGATCTTCCGGTGAATACACGGCGCTACCTGTTACTACGCGCTCAAGGAGACAACGTAATTGAGCTGCCTGTCTCACTTATGTCAGCCACCGCCTTCAATCAACAGGACAGCCAAGTCACTATTTTTTATGGCCTCTATTTCGGCGCCATGATTGCCATGTTTTTGTTTAACCTGCTGATATTTGTTTCCATCCGGGATCGCAGCTACCTGTTATATGTTCTTTACTTGGGCACCTTCACTCTCAACCTGTTCACCCGCGAAGGGCTAAGCTATCAATGGCTTTGGCCACAGGCCACACTGTGGAATCATTACTCTCTGCCGATATTGAATCTACTCACCCTAGCGTTTTCTATCCTGTTTGCCTGCCAGTTTCTGGAACTAAAAAAACGCGCGCCTACCATCAACCGTTGGCTGGTCGTAGCCGCCAGCCTGCTGATTCTTTTTGCTCCGCTCACGCTGATTAATTTCCATTTTTTCATTCAGGCTAGCACCGCCATTATTCTACCTTGGCCGCTTATCGCCATCGGCCTATCCATCTGGCTGATTCGGCAAGGCTACAGCCCCGCACGCTATTTCCTGCTGGCCTTCACCACCATCGCACTCGCCTCCATGGCCTATATCCTGAAGACCTTCCAGCTTATCAATGGCGGCTGGCTGCTGGAAAACATCATGCCTATGGGGACGTTTATCGAGGCACTCCTTCTGTCGTTTGCTCTGGCCCATCGCATGACCGTACTGAAGAGTGAAAATGCTCGGATTCAGGACGAAGCAAACGAAATTCTCGAGCAACGCGTTAGCGAGCGCACCAGCGAACTAAACGCCGCACTCAGTGCCCGCAGTGAATTTTTGGCCGTCATGAGCCACGAAATCCGCACCCCCTTGAATGGTATTATCGGCACAGTGGACATGCTCAAGGGCACGCCGCTGGACGAGGAGCAGCGCCACAACCTGAACGTGATCGAGCAATCCGGCAACAGCCTGCTGAACCTCATCAATGACATTCTCGATTATTCCCGCATCGAAGCGGGCAAAATGCCCATTGAACAAACCAGCTTCAACCTGTTCGACCTTCTCAATGAATCCCTCGCCCTGTTCCAGCACAAAGCCCAGGTTCACTCCAATGCCTTAACTCTCGATCTCTCCCCTAACGTAGGCGAAAGCTGCTTGGGCGACCCCGCAAGACTGCGGCAAATCCTCGTCAATCTGATCGGCAATGCAATAAAGTTCACCAACAATGGCACCATTACCGTTAGTGTGCAGCGCGATCCCGACAACAGCGACTACGCCCACTTTGAGGTGCGGGACAGCGGCATCGGAATTTCTGAAGAACAACAACGACGGCTCTTCGACCACTTTCAGCAAGGCGATAGCTCTACTAGCCGGCGCTATGGCGGCACCGGCCT
This sequence comes from Alcanivorax sp., assembly GCF_040119285.1. Classification (GTDB taxonomy): domain Bacteria; phylum Pseudomonadota; class Gammaproteobacteria; order Pseudomonadales; family Alcanivoracaceae; genus Alcanivorax. Next base: position 9,266 of record NZ_JBEDTY010000040.1, on the reverse strand, counting down.
GGGGCTGGCGATTTGTCGACAGCTGGTGGAAATCATGGGGGGAGAGATCGGAGTGGACAGTCAACCGAAACAAGGCTCTCGTTTTTGGTTCAGGCTGCCCATTCCTTGCACCGAACGCACTGACACCTTTACAGCTCAACCTGCCATCGACAACCAACCGGTATCATTCGAAGGGAGACTGCTGATCGTCGACGACAACCACATCAACTTGATGGTCGCCGAGGGGTTATGCCAGAAACTCGGCTACGAGACCGAAGTGGCGGAGAGTGGGCTGGAAGCCATCGCCGTCCTGATGTCCGCATCGCAACCATTTGATTTGGTCTTAATGGATTGTGAAATGCCGGACATGGATGGCTTCGAAACCTCTCGGGCCATTGCCAAGCTGCAGCAGGAAGGCCGCCTGCCCTTGGTGCCCATCATCGCGCTCACCGCCCACGCGATACCGGACAAGATCCAAGCCTGCCACGACGCGGGCATGGTCAGCCATTTGGCCAAACCGGTGAATCTGGCACGCCTGCAAACCACATTGTGGCAGGTCCTTCAAGACACCCGACCTCGCCCACCAAGAGCCGGGGATGATTAACCCTTAGCGGAGGTAACGCTTGGGTACAAAAGCGCGCTAATTTAGCCCCTTGAGCAACGAGTCCACAATCCGCTCAAGATCATCCAATGAGGCGCACTGGCGTGCCAACCGACAATGGGGCAAATAACGATCCATCACCGCATCCCCACTATTCCAGCGAGAACGAGACTCGGGGTTGAGCCACCACACCTGTTTCACCCGTCGACGGATTTGTTGCAAGACTTCTGCACCCTCCGGAAGATAGTTATTGCGCGCATCGCCCAAAATGATAACCGTTGTGTGGCTATCGAGTTCCCGCTCACAGCGTCGCCAGAAGTCCGCAAACATTTCGGCATAATCCGTGCCACTGCCAGACAAGCGATCCAGCACCCTACCCACAGCGACATCCGGGCTGTAGCGTTGAAAATCCTCCGTAATTTCATCAAAGCGTGAGGCAAACGCAAAACTGCGTACCCGAGGCAGCACATCATTCATTGCGTAAAGAAACTGCAGCAGAAAACGGGCGGCTTCACTCACCGAACTGGATACGTCACAAATCACCATTACCCGGCTTTTTTGCACCGGTCGTTGACGCCAATGCAGTCGCGCAGGAACACCGTCATGCTGAATACTGGCTATCAATGTGCGCCGAGCATCCAGCATGCCTCGACGACTTTTTTTCATTCGCCGCTGATGCAAGCTAGCAAGGCGTCGCGCCATGCGCCGCACTAATGTTTTTACTTCTTGAAACTCGCGCAGGTGCCGGAATGGTACGGCACGCATAGTCTGTTCACGCAACGCCCGTCCCTTGCCGGCACCGTGCAACAGAAACTGCCGCCGCACATGGTCAGCTGCCTGCTCACGAACCTCCCGTCGCCACTGCCGCAGCGTTTCCGCCTGCGCATGGCCAAGAGGATTGGCCTGGTCCAATTGCGAAATACGATCATCCACTGCTCCCATCCCCATGTTCATCAGCAAGCGGCGGGTGTACAAGCCCTGCTGCGTGATCACTTCCATCTGGGTAAAATCCATTTGCGCAGCGGCCTCGGCAAGGCGCTGATCCAGTTCGGCCGGAGTGTGCCGGGTTAGGTCAAAAGAGGCACCCTCTTCGCTTCCCTGCACAGGCGCTATCGACTCACCCTCCTCTTCAGCCCGATCCACCGGGGGCGGCATTGCACTATCTTCAGAGGCTGCCAGGCGGATCTCAGAGGACACGGCAAAAAAACGAGCAAACGTTTCCTCAAAGGCAGGGCGATCTTCTTCACGCTTTACCAAGGTGATCGCCAAGGCATCGTGAAAACGACGGCGAGCGCTGTAGCCCACTAGCGCGGCAGCATCCATACCCTGGGTGGCTTCGTCCGGCGAGATCCGTAGCCCCGCGCCACGCAGAGCCTGAACAAATTCGGAAAGTCGACGGGTCGGCATTAACGTTTACTCAGCTTACGTAACCAGGCGGGTAATAACTCCCGAGCCAAAGTCACATCCTGCTCTGTCTTCAACACCAGGTTCAATGTATCTGCCACCTGTTCCTGCTCCAGCGAATCAGCATGGAGTAACACCAGTGCTCGCGCCCAATCCAGCGTCTCAGAAATAGCGGGTAGCTTTTTCATGTCCTGTTCACGCAAGTACTGGATAAAGTCCACTAACTGCTCACGCAATTTGGCATCCAGATTCGGCACCCGCGCAGCTACGATGTTTGCTTCCAGTTCGGCCTCCGGGTAAGGAATATAAAGGTGCAGGCAACGTCGCTTTAACGCATCGGACAATTCACGCTGATCATTACTGGTCAACAATACCAATGGCTGGTGCTTGGCCTTGATCGTGCCTAGCTCGGGAATGGAAATTTGGAAATCCGACAGCAGCTCCAAAAGAAATGCCTCAAACTCCTGATCCGCCTTGTCGATTTCATCAATCAACAATACGGCGGGCTCATCGCTGCGCAACGCATGGAGCAAAGGGCGGGGCTCCAGAAACGTTTCGCTGTAAAAAGCTTCACCCAAATCACCCAGCCGAGCCATGCTGGCTTCCAGGCTATCGGTGTCCGCCAGCATGCCGCCCAGCTTGTCACGCAACAGCTGCGTGTACAGCAACTGCTTGCCATACTTCCACTCATACAAAGCGCGGCTTTCGTCCAAGCCCTCATAACATTGCAAACGAATCAGCGGCGCTTCCAGAAACGCGGCCGCGGCTTTGGCTAGCTCGGTCTTCCCTACTCCGGGCGGACCTTCAACCAGCACCGGCTTGTGCAGCTGCGCCGCTAGGTACACTGCCAGCGCAATGCGCTCGCTACAGATGTATCCTTGTTCGGAGAAACTGCGAATGATGTCTTCGACGGAGTCGATACGGCTTTTCATGGGTACTCCTACACAGCCTTGCCAAGGCACAGCCGACGCTGAACCTTGCCTGAGACAAACAGGGTAACGCAGAGCGGGACGGGAGACATTGACCAACCGCGTCACAACACGGGCAGGAAGCGGCGAACCATATAAGCGCCAAGTGACGATAAAACAGTAGGGGCTGCGCGCGTGGACACCAAGGGGGGGGGAGCGGCCAGCGCCCAAAAACGCTGCCGCAGTGCGTCAATGCAAGGTAATATTGTCCGCCAGCACCACAGGCGCAATCTCACCCACTTCTTCCGCGATGGGGTCCCCATCCATCCTGGTCACATCAAAACGGGCAGAGGTGACATCGCCATCGATCATGTCGGGAATGGCATCCAGAAAGGCATCCACATGCTCGGAGCCAAAATGGATTTCCAGCGCATCCAGGTTTGACCACTGCTGCCACACCATAATCACTCGCGGCGAATCAGCCTGCAGATACACTTCATAGGCCAAGCATCCCCGCTCTCCCCGCGACGCATTGGCAAGCGCCTGCACCAGCTCCAACGCAGTGGGCTGTTCGTTTTCTTTTACGGGAAAGGAGCCTTTCACTATGATCATGGAGGGTCACTACGCTGGTAAAACGGCCATTGTAGCACAGTTGCGTCACCGCTGCCTGAGAGCCCTCCTTCTTCCAGAGTCCTTGCTCCATAGCCAGTGGACAACGCCGCTCCCGATCACAGGCTATCGCAAAATTGCACCGAGTCGGACACTGGCACCCGGTCTACTCGAGCCTTATTCGCCGCTATTTCCGCATCTTCATAACCAAAACTGATACCTAATACGATAGCGGTGCAGGACGGAATTCCCAGCAATTCCCGCACGTCATCCGGATAGTAACGCATACTGCCCTGGGCACAGGCTCCCAGCCCATAGGCGCTCATGGAGAGCAGCAACGACTGCACATACATCCCCACATCCAACCCTACGGTGACACCAAAATCCCGCTCCATACCAACAAAAGCCACATGGGGAGCATCAAACAACTCAAAGTTACGCAGCTCCGCGCGCTGACGGCCAATTCGGTCCTCGCGGGCAATCCCCATGCTGCCATACAGCGCCATGGCGCAGTCGACCTGCCGCTCCCGGTACACCCCTTCGAAACTCGACGGGCTGTCGTAGTCTGGCGCAAAGGGCACGCCATGGGTGACTTTCTCCACCAACCGTTCACGCAGCACATCGCGCACAGGGCCGGAAGCAACCCATACTTTCCAAGGTTGGATATTGCAGTTGGATGGGGAACGCTGGGCAAGGGAAAACACAGCGTCCAGCACCTCTTTGGGTACTGGCTTGCCGGTAAAACCGCGAACAGAACGGCGCTGAATCATGGCGTCAGCCAGGGAAATATCGTGGGCGCTCATGGAAGGCTCCTGTCAAAACTCGCCTCGAGTTTAACGGGGCAAGAAGACAGACACGATGACCGTAGAGATCAGGCTGTTTGTCGCACGCGTCACGAGAGGCTTTGTATATCTGCTCAACCTGCGAGCCTGCTGACCAATGCGATGGGAATAGTTCGAATCCACCTTACCTCCGGACTCAAAATCACAGGTGACCGGTCCGCGACTGGAATGGAACCACATGTCATACAGCGCTGGCGCATCATACGAACCCTTCGGGTCGAAAGGCATCGTCATCAACTCTGCCCAAGCATCACAAGAGGTTAGCTGTGGCGACCGCAGAGAGGCAAAAAAAAGCCCCGAAAACGGGGCCAAATTGTTTCCGGAGACAACCGGAAGCATACGCAGCGGGATCAGATCCCGCAGTTATAGTGGCGCCCACCGCTCCATTTGGTCTTGATGTGGATCAGGTTTCACCGCTTTAATCCCCACGATAACTTCCAGGCCCGTTTCTCTCTCTAGCACTACTCGACACCACGGCTCTGGGCCGCCAGCACCGGCGCCAATAATGGAGGCGAATACGCCGGGCCTTTGAGCACTTTGCCACGGTCATCTTTCACCGGTTTACCGTCCGCTCCCAACTTACTCATGTTGCTACGATGGACCTCCTCACAGCAGGCATCCAGATCAATACCAAAGGTGTGCCCAGCGCCATAGGTCACATAATTGATATCCGTGAGTGCATCCGCCACCTCCACCAAATCCACCTGAAAGTCGTCCAGCATCTCCAGCTGTTCACGTGCCTGAACCAGGGTAGCGAGAAATCCCTGCTGCGCCTCACTGGCATTTTGACAAGTGGCCTCGGCCAACTCGTGAAACTCCTCCAGCAGCAAAGCCAACCGTAAACGTACAGTGGCATCGTCCGGCACCACGGGCCGAGGTTCTACCGGCAGAGAAAAGGCGCGATGAAACTCTCCAACCCTGTGAAAATTACTGGCACTAGGCTTGATCGCCATCCACTTCCTCCAGAAACGCCAGGATTTCCCGATTAACTTCCGTCGCTTGCTCCATCTGAATCCAATGGCCACACTGATCCAGCATTACGGTACGCAGCTGCGGAATATAATCTGGCATGCGCTGCAGGGCTTTCTGGCTAAACAAAATAACCGGATCCTGCAAACCACCGATAAACAGGGCCGGCATGGGGATTTGCCAGTTACTGTCATCGCCGCTTTCTTCCCAGGAAATATCCATGGAGCGATACCAGTTAATAGGGCCGGTGAAGCCACTGTGCTGAAAACGTTCCACGTAGTAAGCCAGATCCTCTTCGCGCATCCAGCGCGGCTGGGTATCCGGAACCGGCATGGACTGAAGGAAGCCGGTGTCCTCTGACCCCACATTGAAAGCCGCGATACCTTCCGCAGACAGGGCATGGAAAATACAGCGCAGACTGTGCGAAATGTCAGCTTCAAGCTCCTGCTCTGGCAAATCTGCTTGCTGGAAATACAACATGTAAAAAAAACGATTCTCAAATAACTTGCGCATGGCCACCGTCGGCGGCACCGGTGCCGGCCCGCCATAAGGCACCGACATACCGATAACCGCCCTGATGACCCGCGGGTGGCAACGCGCCACCTGCCAAGCCAACGCACTTCCCCAGTCATGTCCTATCAGGATGGCACGGTCATAGCCCAGCGCCTGAATCAAAGCAATCACGTCCTCAACCAGCTTACTCTGCCGGTAGGCATCGACTTCCTTGGGGCCACCGGTAAACCCGTAGCCACGCAAATCCGGGGCCACCGCGTAATAACCCGACTGAGCCAACACCGGCAGCTGATACCGCCAAGAGGCCCAGCATTCCGGAAAACCATGCAGGCACAACACCAGCGGTGCACCGGCCTCGCCGGCCTCTGCCACAAAGAAATTCAACCCATTTGCAGGAACTTGTCGCTCTCGCGTAAACGCCATACTCATATCCTAATTCAAAGCCGGGCAACAAACCGTCAAATGGCTACTTACCCAGCACAACTAAAATGCTATTGTTGGCATAACACACGCTTGAATTTGACAGCAAGGACCGCCGCTGACAAGCGCTGGCCAAGCCTGTGGTTTTCGGTCTGACGGGCGCAAGAACACACAAGACCTCTCGCACAGCCACACCAGGGACGTAACGTGAGCACGCCAAAGGGAAGCGAACAATCCAGCCCCCAGCGCACCCGCCTCAGTGAGTGGCTAGCGCCCTATATTCCGGCGTATTTCCCGGTGGCCTGGAAGCTGGGTCTGTCCATCTCCATGCTAATCCTCTGTGGCATGACCATCCTCGGCACCCTGCTACTCAACAACCAGCTCAGCCGCATGCGCGACCAAGCGGATAGCTTCGGCACAGCTATTGCCCAGCAGCTAGCCAATACCGTTCGTGAACCTCTATTAGCTGACGACACCTTTTTCCTCAAAGTTCAGCTCAATAACCTCACCCGCAGTGACAGCGTGCGCGGCGCAGCCCTGTTTGGCCGCGACGGCAACCTAACCGACAAGGCCGGTATTCTGCCGCTAGCGGCCTCACCTCTGCACGAGCAGGTAAAACGCTGGGACCTCAAAGGCGAACCCGTCACAACGTATTATGCCCCCATTAAGATCAACGATGCGGTGGCTGGCCATACCGCCATTTCCCTCTCGGACCGTCCCATCATGGCCGCCCGTCAAGCTGTCCAGGACACCATGATCACCGCCACGCTCATCATGAGCGCGATCGCCATTGTCGTCGCTTTCTTGATCAGCCGCCGGCTGGCCCAACCCATTCATGACCTGCTGGCCGCCACCAGCGCCATGCGCAAGGGCGACCTGAACTATCGCATCCAGGATCGCCGCAACGATGAAATTGGTGGCCTAATTGAGGCCTACAACACCATGGCTCATGGCATGCTGGAAAAAGACCAAGTAGAGCGCGTGCTGCAACGTTTCGTCAGCCCGTCCGTAGCACGTAACATGATGGCCGACCTGGATCAGGTGCAACTGGGTGGCCGTGACGTGTCTGCAACCGTGATCTTTGCCGATATCGTCGGCTTTACTCGGCTGTCCGAGAACTTGGCACCCGACGCTATCGCCGACATGCTCAATGTCTATTTCGATGCTATCACCACAGCCACCAACTTTTACCGAGGGACCATTGACAAATACATGGGTGATTGCGCCATGATCGTGTTTGGGGTGCCGGAAAAAGACGACGAACATCTATTCCACGCACTGTGCTGTGCTGTGATGATCCAGCGGCTGGTAAAACGGCTAAATGAATATCGTCATGCCCGAGGCGAGACCACCGTTGCCTTTCGCATCGGCATCAATTCCGGCGATATGCTAGCGGGCAACCTGGGCTCGCGCGATCGCATGCAATACACCGTGGTGGGCGATGCAGTAAATCTGGCCTCCCGGCTGTCGAATATGGCTGGAGGTAACGAGATTATTGCCGCCGCACCGCTACTGTCCAACCCCAACATTGCCTCGCGAGTGCGCGCCACGGAATGCGGGGCCATGCGCATTCGAGGCAAAGAACAACCAGTGAGCACCCACCGCATCGATGGCGTGCACGCCCTGTCCGAAACCCTGATGGAGCAGCGTATTGCCCAGTTTCTGACCAAACTGAATACGGAGCATCAACGTGCACAAGGCGAGTAGCCTGACCTTGGCCACGGTACTGGCCGGCTGCACCACCTTCGGCAACTCACACCCGGAAAGCGATGTCAGTGCGGCGCTAGAACAGCACAACTACGCCAAAGCGGCGCAAATCATTGAACAGACAGATCCAAAACACCCGCAATATGCCCTCCTTCAGGAACAGTACGCCGGCATTCGCCAGGCCAGCCAAGAGTATCGGCTCCACGTCGTTCAGCAGGCAGAAGGACTCGCTCGCAAACAACAATGGGACGCCGCCTTTACGCTGCTGGAAACAAACCGCGACAAAGTACTCAACTCCGCTGCCATCGATGAACTGCGCAGCACTCTGGCCCCGATGGAAGCGCGCCAGCTTAACCAGCTGCTGGCCGAACGACGCCAAGCCCAGGCGCAAGCCTTGCTAAGCACTGACGATTTAGCACTTCATCTTGCCGACTTTCACGCTTCAGCGGCTAAGCAGGAGCGCCAGGCCCTGGCCGAAGAACGCGAGCTACTGATCGCTGACCTGACCATGCTGGGCAACTATTTCGCTGATCAAGAGCAATGGGTTCAGGCCCGCAACTTGCTTCGTTTCGCCCATCAGTTGGCACCAGAGGCCGAACCCGCGCCCAAGCTAGCTCAAGCACAGCAGGTACTCAATAACGAAGAACAGCGTACCCGCGCCAAGCGTAACCGGGCACTGCAGACCGAAGCCGAACAGTTAATGACCCGCTATCAACGCAACGGCCAGCTGCAATCATTACTGGCCGCACGGGCCTTCCTCAACCAACAGCAGAGCAACCCGGCACTGGCTTCGCACCGCAAACGCCTAGAACAATGGTGCCGCCGCCGCTTTGCCGAAGAAATAAATACGGGCGAAGCTCTCTATGCCCACGGACAATACCGCGAGGCTTATCGGATCTGGAAACAGGTAGCACCGCTGTATCCGGAGAACGAGGAGCTGAACAAGAAGCTGGAACGCAGTCAGCGCGTGTTGCGCAACCTGCGCAGCCTTCAACAACAACCCTAACTGCTTTTCTATAGCCCCCTTAGACGCTTACACGCTTCGCCGCATGAAAGCCAAACGCTTGCTGTCTGATTCCGAGAGCCGCAGCCGGTAAACCGGATTGAAGCACGCTCCTCCCCTTTTAACGCCACCCTTGCCGAGTCCTGCGTATTGCTCAGCCGTATTGCGGAGGCAGAACGGCCATAAAAAAAGGTTCATCGCGGAATTCCGGGAAAAGCGGCTTTGATCTTCATGAAGAAGTAGTCGTTATCCCGGAAGCCGTACGCCATCCTCTTGATGACCTTGATCCTGTTGTTCATTCCTTCAAGCAC
>NZ_JBEDTY010000037.1:0-18551 GCF_040119285.1 Alcanivorax sp. | reverse complement strand
GGCAAGGGCTGACGTATTTAATTATATCGAGCGGTTCCACAACCCAAGAAGGCGGCGCAAGGTTGCAGCTCAAGATCGCAAGTTTACCGCCTTTTTAAAACCGTCCGTGGAAACGGGGTAGAACCCCATGGCGAGTCGTGTGCTGAAGGCTTGCCTGGTCAGATTTATTCGTATTCGGTGACGCGGCAGTAGCCTAGAATGCGCGCCATGAAATTGATTCTGGCTCCGATGGAAGGCCTGGCGGATTTTTGGGTGCGCCAGGCGCTGACCGATGTGGGCGACTATGACTGGTGTGTTAGTGAGTTTGTTCGCGTTAGCGGGCTGCTGCTGCCGCCCAAAGTATTTTACCGCTGGTGCCCGGAGCTAAAACTCGGTGCGCGCACCCGGGCGGGCACCCCTGTGCACCTTCAGTTGCTCGGTTCCGACCCGGCCTGCATGGCGGATAATGCGGAGCGCGCAGTGGAGCTGGGCGCGCCCGCCATTGATCTGAATTTCGGTTGTCCGGCAAAAACGGTGAATCGCCATCGTGGCGGTGCGGTGTTGCTTGATGAGCCGGACGTGGTGCATGCGGTGACAGCTGCAGTGCGCCAGGCGGTCCCGCCCCAGGTGCCGGTGTCTGTAAAAATGCGTCTGGGAAATGAAGATGACGCTCGCGCCCTGGACAATGCCAGGGCCGTGGTGGACGCCGGGGCGGCTTGGCTGACGGTGCATGGACGCACCAAGCGTCAAGGGTATAAGCCACCGGCGTTTTGGGACCGTATCGGCCACATTCGTGAGGCAGTGTCGATTCCGGTAATTGCCAACGGCGAAATTTGGACACCGGAGGAGGCTGGCCGAGCCCAGCAGGAAAGTGGTTGTGAGGATCTTATGTTGGGTCGAGGGGCGGTGGCCAATCCACTGCTAGTCTCGTTGTTGCGGTTCGGCGGCGAAACGACTTGGGATGCGATCTTGCCTATATTGCAACAATTTTGGGTGGACGTGGCTGATACCGGCACTGATGCCCAGTTAGCCGGGCGGATCAAGCAGTGGCTAAGCTACCTGCGCCGGCGTTGGCCGCAGGCGGCGCAATTGCTGGAACAGGTGAAACGAGAAACGAGCCCGGGGGTTATTGGTCGATTGTTGGCGGATTTTGAGCCGCAGTAGCCGTTAGCGTAAAAAATTGAAAGGGGAGGCAAGACGCCGAAATCCCCCCTATGGCGATCCGCCAGTGGGTGAAATGATTGTGCAAATTGCCTAATCCCCAGGGTAATGACCTCACATCCAGCGTGAGTTCACCGAAAAATTACCCAAGTGTACCGGTATCACGGTGTGCGTCTTGGCCGCATTGGCGGTTTCGTCCATGAAACTCTGTTGATAATGCTTGCTTTGCTTGTCCCGGCTGACACTGGCGGGTATGGCAAAGTCTGCCTGATAGCGCAGACGTGTCCGAACGCTCTGAATTAGCAGCGATCCGTTGGGGCGGTTATCACCACGCCGTAGCTTTTTTGTTCTTCCCATGCGTCTATCTGTGCCGTGCCGTGCAGGAAAACTTTCCGGTTATGAAATGGCTCCCTTAGCTGTCACCACGGCCACATTCAAGGCGTGGTCGAAAGGCCACAGCAGCACTAGATGGGCGCGCGCGATGCCATGTTTGCCAGCGCCTGGTCTATTCGGGAGGCGTCAGGCTCTATTCGGGTAAAAATTCACCGCTGAGCAGGCCTGCATTTTCAGTGTAAGGCCGGGCATTTGTGGCATTCGCTTGCGCCGGCCAGCAGGGGGTATGGCTTCGACTAAAGTCATACTGTGTCGCTAGCGTCCTTTGGTTAGTCTTGGTGTTGAGCCTATCCCTTGTTTGCCAGATGAAGGGGGGTGGCCTGATTTCCTGATGACGCAGAGGGACGAGTAATGAAAGAAGAAAACGCCCGCGCCTACTGGGCCGCTAACCTGCGATTGATATTGATCTACATTGCTATTTGGTTTGCCGTCTCTTATGGCTGCGGCATATTGCTAGTGGATGAACTCAATCAAATTCAATTTTTCGGTTTCAAACTGGGCTTCTGGTTTGCACAGCAGGGGTCTATCTATGTGTTCTTGGTGCTGATCATTAAGTACGCGCACTCCATGAATAAGCTGGACCGCAAGTTTGACGTCCACGAAGACTAACCGCTGAAACAGTAGATAAAGAGAGACATCCTATGGATATTCAGACACTCACTTATCTCTTTGTAGGCGGTTCGTTTGCGCTCTACATCGGGATTGCGATCTGGTCACGTGCCGGTTCGACGAAAGACTTTTATGTGGCTGGTGGTGGGGTTTCCCCTATCGCTAACGGGGCTGCCACTGCGGCTGACTGGATGTCCGCGGCATCGTTTATTTCCATGGCCGGGATTATTGCTTACTCAGGCTACGATGCGTCGGTGTACCTGATGGGGTGGACGGGAGGCTATGTTCTGCTGGCCATGCTGTTGGCGCCTTATCTGCGCAAGTTCGGCAAATTTACCGTGCCTGACTTTATCGGTGATCGTTACTACTCCAGCGTGGCAAGAACGGTGGCGGTGGTTTGTGTAATCTTCGTCTCCTTTACTTATGTGGCCGGACAGATGCGCGGTACCGGTATTGTGTTTGCCCGCTTTCTGGAGGTGAATGTGAATACCGGTGTGGTTATCGGTATGGCCATTGTTTTCTTCTACGCGGTGCTTGGTGGTATGAAGGGGATCACCTACACCCAGGTGGCGCAGTATTGTGTGCTGATTTTTGCGTTCCTGGTGCCGGCGGTTTTTCTTTCCATCATGATGACCGGTCACGTTCTTCCGCAAACCGGGTTTGGCGCCACGGTGCTGGATGCGGCGGGGGGTGACAGTGGTGTTTATCTGTTGCACAAGCTGGATCAGGTAGTAACGGACCTTGGTTTCACCGAATATACACAAGGCTCCAAGTCTACTATTGATGTCTTCTTTATTACTGCTGCATTGATGTGTGGTACTGCGGGTTTGCCCCATGTGATCGTGCGTTTTTTCACAGTGCCACGGGTAAAAGATGCGCGGATTAGTGCCGGCTGGGCGTTGTTCTTTATTGCCTTGCTGTACACCTCCGCCCCGGCTGTTGGTGCTTTCGCACGGCTCAATCTGATCGATACAGTGAATGAAACCCAATACTCCGAGCTGCCAGAGTGGTTCTATAACTGGGAAAATTCCGGGCTGATTGGCTGGGTGGATAAGAACGACGATGGTGCCGTGCAGATGCGGGCCGGCTCGCCTTTTGAGGGCAAGCCCACCTATGCGGGAAGCCGCGAAGAAACAAAGGGTAGCTACGGCGAGCGGGTACTGACCAATGTGCCTACCAATAATACGTCGGAAGTGTATATCGACCGCGATATTATCGTGCTGGCCAATCCTGAAATTGGTAACTTGCCGGGCTGGGTGATTGCTCTAGTAGCGGCGGGTGGCGTAGCGGCTGCACTGTCCACGGCTGCGGGGTTGTTGTTGGTGATTTCCAGTGCCATCTCTCATGATTTATTGAAGAAAACCCTGATGCCTGACATTAACGAGAAGCAGGAGTTGATGGCAGCCCGTGGGGCGGCAGTGGTGGCCATTGTGATTGCCGGTTACTTCGGGATTAATCCGCCAGGTTTTGTGGCGCAAGTGGTGGCGTTTGCTTTCGGCCTTGCCGCGGCTAGTTTCTTCCCGGTAATTCTCATGGGCATTTTCTACAAGCGCATGAACAAGGAGGGTGCCATTGCCGGCATGTTGGTCGGGTTGATTTTCACCTTCAGCTACATTGTGTTCTTCAAGTTTATCTCGCCGGAGCTGAACACTGCAGAACACTGGTGGCTGGGGGTGTCACCGGAAGGCATCGGGACTTTGGGTATGGTGCTTAACTTTGTAGTGGCTTTCTCGGTCTCCAGAGTGACGGCGCCTCCGCCGGAGCATATCCAGCATATTGTGGAAGATATTCGTATTCCGCGAGGTGCCGGTGAAGCGTCTGGACACTGATAAGACTTAAATAAAAGCCGGTGCGGGTGACAATTCCGTACCGGTTTTTTGCGTTTTGAGGGCGGCTGAAAGCTGGACAGAAAGGCACTAAAGAAAAACGGCAGGAGTGGCACTGATGATTGAACAGGAACTGAATCAGCATCCGTTCAGCTTGCTGAGTGAAGCAGGACGCCGCCGTTTGCAGGAAGGAACTGATCTGGCCTATTTTCAGCCGGAGGACATTATTCTTGACGCGGCCAGTACCAGTGATTCTGTGTTTGTGGTGCACAAGGGGTGTGTGGCAGAACTGGACGTGAATGCGCCGGATAACCGTCGTCAGGTGAATATTTATGCCGCCGGTGATTTGTTTGGAGCGATCAGTGTATTGAACGGACAAAGCCGTTATCGCTTTTTGGCCGAGCAGCAGACGCTGTGTCATTTGATTCCCGCCAGGCTATTCCTCGAGCTGTGCGAAAGCGAGCCCGAGTTTGGTCATTATTTTAGTCAGTGTCTGGCGGAGAAAAATCAGCGTTTGGCAGAGCGCCGTGAAGGAGGCGTTACTCTGGCGGGCTTTATGCTGGCGCGGGTGGACGAATGCATGCGAGCGCCCTTGATTATGCCGGAGCGCGCCACTGTGCGTGATGCGGTAGCCGCCTTGAAGCAGCACGGCGTGGATAGTGTGTTGATTGCTCACCGGCAGCATTACGCGATTGTTACCAAGACGGATTTATTGAGCGCTTTGGTGATGCAGGAACAATCGTCGGATACGCCGTTGGTTCAGGTGGCGGAAACCGAACTGGTTGCCGTTGCCCCCGCAGATTACTTGTTTGCGGCCCTGACCCGGATGACCCGGCACAAGGTGGCGCGGGTGGTGGTGATGGAGAGTAATAATGCGGTGGGGGTGGTGGAACTTACCGATGTGCTCAGTTTCTTTTCTAGCCGTTCATATGTGGTGGGGCTGGAAATTGAAAGGGCCGGTACCCTTGAGGCGTTGCAGCTAGCCAGTGCCCGCTTGCCGGATCTTGTGAACGCCCTTATGGCTCAGGGTGTAAAAATGCGCTTTGTGATGGATTTGTTGGCCTCACTCAATGGCCGCCTGATGAGTAAGGCTTATGAAATGGTGGTGCCTGCAGAACATCAGCGCGCCAGCCTGATCGTGATGGGCAGCGAAGGGCGCGGTGAACAGATACTGAAAACTGATCAGGATAACGGCCTGATTATTGGCGATCATCAACAGTGGCCAGGCTGTGATCAGGATATGCAGTGCTTTACTCGCACGCTGTTGTCCCTTGGTTATCCCCCTTGCCCGGGAAATGTCATGGTTTCTAACCCGGAGTGGACCGGGACGGTGTCACGCTGGCAGCAGCGTATCCATGATTGGGCGGAGGATCCCGGGGGAAAGGGGCTGCTGAATCTGACCATTCTCACTGATGCCCATACCGTGGCTGGAGATCCAGGGCTGATGGAAGCGGTACGCAGCACCTTGTTTTCCCGATGCAGTGATGATCAGTTATTGATGGCCCATTTTGCCCGTCCGGCTTTGCAATTTTCTACGCCGTTGAATTTATTCGGCTCGCTGAAGAAACCCCAGCATGGTATCGATATTAAGAAGGGAGCCTTGTTCCCGTTGATCCACGGCGTGCGAGCCATGGCCTTGCAGTGCCGTATTCGGGAAACCGCCACGTTGGCACGGCTGAAAAAGCTGGTGGCTGCCGGGGCTATGGAGCTTGCCTTTGCAGAGGACTTGGGTGAAGCGATGGAATTCTTTAGCGAGCTGCGGCTGTCTCAACAGCTGGCCAAATTGCGAGGCGAGAATACCCAGGTAGAAGATAATCATATCGTGGTGCAGCAGCTGTCTTCTCTGGAGCGTGATGTGCTGCGCGATGCCCTGCATCTGGTCAGCGATTTCAAGCAGCGCCTGTCGCGTCGTTTTCATCTGGAATACTGACGATGCCTGGGGACAAGGGAGAGTAGCGATGCTGCACTGGCAGACGTTTAAATGGCGCCGAATTTATGATCGATATTGCCATGGGCGCGGACCTTATGGGCATCTTTTCAGACCCTATAGCGGTGACCAGGTGGTGGCCATCGATTGCGAAACCACCGGGCTGGATAGTCGCACTGCCGAGCTGGTGTCTATTGCTGCGGTGGTGATAAAAGAAGGGCGGGTGCTGAGCAGCCAGAGCCTGAATGTGAAGCTGGCGGCTCCAGATAGCCTTAGCGAAGACAGCATTTGCATTCATCGGCTGAGGCCAGTGGACTTGGAGGGTGGGGCGAGTATCCGTGAAGCGCTAGAGGCGCTGCTGGCGTTGATTGGTAACCGGCCCTTGGTGGGCTGGTGTGTGGCGTTTGATGTGGCCATGATCAACCGCTATCTGAGACCGTTAATGGGCTTTGATTTGCCTAATGATACCCTTGAACTGTCTGCGCTATACCAGCGAAAAATGCGTTACTGGCAGCCCGATATAACACCGGATTTGCGCTTTGATGCCATGGCTTCGGCCTTGCAAGTGCCGGTAATTGAGCGCCATACCGCCCGTGGAGACGCGGTGACTAGTGCATTGATGTACCTGCAGTTGCAGAAATCAACACTTGGCTGAGTCAGTGTTTGCTTGGTAAGGAGAAAATAAACGTGCTGATGTTCTATGCTGAAAAAACCGCTCTGATTGCAGGCCTTTGTTTTGTTGCGTATGCCTACCTGCGTTACTGGCGGCGCACTGGTGATGGCCAAGGTTTGGTGATGTTCTGGCGCCGGGCAATGGCGTTGAATACGGTGGAATTTAAACTCCAGCGAGGGGGAATTGCCCTGTTGTTGGCCGCGGTGGCGCTACGTTTTACTCAGGCCCTACTATAAGCTCAAAAGGCAACGTCACAGGTGGCTGCGTATTAAACGTCGCCAAGCGTGGCATGTTACGGCCATGAATGGGGAGAGGCGGTGTTTTCACTGTGGCAATTAGGTGCGCTGGCATTGGCCTATGTATTGGTGTTGTTCGTTATCGCCTGGTGGGGCGATCGAGCCGCCAGGAAGGGACGAAAAACATTTCATAATGCCTGGGTGTACAGTCTTGGACTGGGCGTTTATTGCACCTCGTGGACGTTCTACGGTGCCGTTGGCGAAGCGGCTCAGAGTGGCTGGAACTATTTGCCGATTTATCTAGGGCCTATTATCACCGTGCTGCTGGGTGGCTCATTGATTTACAAAACGGTATCGGTGGCTCAGCAGCAGAACATTACCTCCATTGCCGACTTCCTGGCCGCCCGTTATGGGAAGTCTCGACGCCTTGCTGTATTGGTCACGCTAGTGGCTATTGTCGGAGTGTTGCCCTATATCGCCTTGCAGCTAAAAGCGGTGACCCTGTCATTTGATTATGTGTTGAAAGACTCAGCCCCCGGCCAGCTGGATACGGCATTGGTGGTGGCAGCTTTGATGGCTATTTTCACTCTGCTGTTTGGTACCCGGCATATTGATACCACCGAGCATCAGTCCGGACTGATGCTGGCGGTAAGTTTTGAATCCTTTATCAAGCTGGTGGCGTTTGTTTCTCTTGGGCTGTATTGCGTGTATGCGATTTTTGATGGGCCTGCAGATATGTGGCAGCAACTCAGCGAGCGTACCGATGTGATGCAGAGGTTTGAACCAACGCTGTTCTCACAAAGTTTCGTCACCGCCTTGCTGCTGTCTATGGTGGCGATTTTGTGCCTACCTAGGCAGTTCCATGCCGGCGTGGTGGAAAATAATGATATACGCGATTTGCGTACCACGCGTTGGTTGTTCCCCTTGTATCTGGCGCTGTTTGCCCTCTTTGTATTGCCGATTGTTATTACCGGGGTGATTACTCAGCCTTACTTGATCGGTCATGCGGATACCTACATGTTATCGCTGCCAATGGCCCAGGGCAGCCATGCCATGTTGGTGTTGGCATTCATTGGCGGTATCGCGGCGGCCACCGGCATGGTGATCGTCTCCACCATGGCGCTGGCAATCATGCTGACCAATGAAGTGTTGTTGCCCATGTGGCTGCAATCGCGCCTCAATGAAAAAGACCCGCTCCCGGATCTTGGCACTCAGCTACGCTTTCTGCGCCGGGCCAGCATCCTTGTTTTGCTGGGGTTAGCGTTTGCTTTCCATACACTCATCGATCGCTTTGATGGCCTTGCCAGTATCGGGTTGTTATCGTTTGCTGCGGTGGCGCAATTTGCGCCGGCGTTAATCGGCGCATTGTATTGGCGTAACGGTCATAAAAAAGGCGCCTTCGTCGGCTTGGCGATTGGGTTTGTGATTTGGTTTTACTGCCTGCTAATGCCGGTCCTCTTGCCGCTGGAATGGATGGCGGTGCTTAGTGAACAGGGGCTCTTGGGCCTGGGATTATTGCGCCCTCACGCTTTGTTCGGTATCGAAGGGTTGGAGCCGTTGACCCACGGTGTATTTTGGTCGGTATCGATTAATTTGGCCGCGTTTGTTTATTATTCCCGTCGGGCAAACCAGAATGCGCTGGATGAGGCCCAAGCGGCCCGATTTGTGGATATGCCCACAGACTGGTGGCGCGAAGGCATGGGGCACCCTTCCATCACGACCATTGAATTACTGGAAGTATGCAAGCGAGGGCTAGGCGACCCTCGGGCGGAGCCGTTGTTTTTTGATTACATGCGCCGCCGGGGCGTCTCTGAAGAACTGGAACTGCCTGCACCACTGCACTTGGTGCGTTATGTGGAGCGATTGTTGGCGGGTACCATGGGGGCATCGACTGCCCGTATCGTGATGAGTTCGTTGCTGCGCAAGCAGAACGGCCGACACGATGATGTGGTGCGGATGATGGATGAGGCATCAGAGCTGATTCAGTTTAACCATCAGTTATTGCGTACCACCATTGAGACTATCGCCCAAGGTATTTGCGTGGTCGACCGGGAAATGCAGATCGTGGCCTGGAATCAAGCCTACGTGAAGCTGTTCGATTACCCGGATGGGTTGATTGGTTTGGGGCGCCCAATCGCAGATGTGTACCGTTATAACGCAGAGCGAGGCTATTACGATGGAACGAACCTGGAAGAAAATGTCACTCGGCGAGTGCAGTTATTGCGCGAAGGTTATGCCCACCAGTTTGAGCGGGAACTGCCCAATGGGATCGTAGTGGAAGTGCGCGGCACGCCCATGGTTGGGGGCGGATTTGTCAGTACCTATATGGATATCACTGAACGCAAAAACGATGAAAAAGCATTGCGTCAGATCAATGAGAATCTGGAACAAATGGTTTCCGAACGCACCCGCAAGCTCTCGGAATTGAATGCTAAGCTCGCCCAGGTTAATGAAGGAAAAACCCTGTTTCTGGCAGCAGCGGGCCATGACTTAATGCAGCCATTAAATGCGGCGCAACTGTTTGCTTCCTCACTGCGTCAGCAGTTACGCCGTCAAGCTGATGGCCAATTTGATCACGAAGTGCAGGTGCTCGGGCACATTGATAGTTCATTGCAGGCCGCCGAACAAATTATTTCTGCATTGCTGGAAATCAGTAAGCTGGATACTGGAACCATGACTACGCATATCCACCCTTTGCGGCTGTCTACACTGATGATTCCACTGGGGCAAGAATTTACGGCTTTGGCTCAAGCGCAAGGATTGCAATTGCGGTGTGTGCCCAGCAGCGCCGTGGCGGACAGTGATGAAGTGCTGTTGCGGCGGGTGCTACAGAATCTGTTGTCCAATGCGGTTCGCTATACGGAGTCTGGCCGTATTTTGTTTGGCGCACGTAGGTTTCACAGTGCAGTGCGAATTGATGTGTGGGACACCGGGCCAGGCATTCCTGATGATCAACACGAGCAGATTTTTCGGGAATTCCAGCGCTTGCCCCAGCTCAATAACCGTCAGCCAAAAGGGCTGGGTCTGGGCCTAGCCATTGCCGACCGGGTCTGTCGTCTGCTCGGGCATGCTTTGACGGTGCGATCCTGGCCCGATAGCGGTACGGTTTTCAGCGTAACGTTGCCGCTATCGAAAGCTGGTGTACCGCCACTGCTACAGGATGAGCCCTTGCATGAACGCCGAAATATCCAGGGCGTGCGCGTGTTCTGCGTAGATAATGATGCGGCGCTGCTGGCCAGCTTGGTGGCGGCACTGGAAAGCCTTGGCTGCGAGGTGGTGGCCGCTCGTGGCTTGCAGGAGGCAGAGCAAAAGGCAGCGAAAAGCTGGGTGCCGGATGTGATACTGGTGGACTTTCAGCTGGACCATGAAGATGGTTTTGAGGTGATCGAGACTCTCGATCATTGCTGGGAAGATGTAGTCCCGGCGATATTAATGACCGCCGACCGACGCCAAGACGTGCGCGCCAGAGCAGAAGAGCAAGGGGTGGGGTTTCTACAAAAACCGATTTCAGAAGCGATACTGCGGCGGGCCTTGGAAGGGATTCTGTGAGCTACGAGCTACGAGCTACGAGCTACGAGCTACGCTCGATTCGATAAAGAAAAGTTCCCAAAGCCGCCACCAGTCTATGTCGTTGCTGCAGGAGCAGTGTTTTGGGTGCGAACCGGGCGTACGTCTGACGGTGAGCGACGCAAATAATTTTCTGCTAGAACCCGCCTGAGACAACCTCTCCCCTTTTTTTCTTGCGTCAACGGTGGTGAGCTGTGTTTGATTTTATCTTGCACCTGGTCGTCAGTGACGGCGCGTCTAGCAGGCGTATCTCTTCAACGTTTGCGAATTAGTTCAGCCCGGGCGGTTCGATGGCCAGATCTTTCAATGCGAGCACTGCCTGGGTGCGATTACGAACGCCCAGCTTGCGAAAAATAGCGGTCATGTGGGCTTTCACCGTGGCTTCTGACACATCCAGTTCGTAGGCGATAACCTTGTTTTGCATTCCCTCCATCAGCATGCCCATGACACGGAATTGTTGCGGCGTCAAACTGGTAATCCGATCACTCATGGCTGAGTGATCGGGCAAGGTGGGCGGCATGGCCCGGCGCGCTTTTTCCGGTAACCAGCGTTCACCATCCATGATTTTTCGCATGGCCTCGGTCATGGTGTCCACGGAGGATGACTTGGGAATAAAACCGTCGGCACCAAAGTGAATGGCCCGCTGTATCACGTTCACGTCTTCGGTGGCAGAAATGACCACCACGGGAACTTTTTTGTATTGTTCGCGCAGGTACACCAGGCCGGAAAAGCCATGGGTGCCGGGCATATGCAGATCCAGAAGTATGACGTCAAAAGGAATCCCTTGCTGGCCGAGCTCCTCCAGGGTGGCCAGCGAATCCGCTTCGTGGATGGCGGCACCGGCAAAACTGGTGTCTACAGCCTGTTTCAATGCCGCACGGAAGAGAGGGTGATCATCTGCAATCAGTATGGTCGTCATGATTCTGATTTAAGCATGTTGATGCGCAGAACCCAAAAGAAATGGCGTGATAAAACTCGCTTTTTGGGGCGTGCAGCGGCAGAGAAAGACAAACAGAAAATAGCCATGTTTCATCATCGCCCACCTAGCATTTGATCCAGCAGTAGCCTCTCCGCTTCGGGAATCCTGAGTATATAAATTCCATTCTGCTGCCTTGATGCTGAACGTGTTCACTAGGCTCTCCCCACTTGTTGATGGAGTTGCTGATATGTGATTTGTCGGTGCTACTGGTCCGGAGAGTCCGCTTATCACAGCAGTGCAATGTTTTTTAACCTGCATGCGAAGTTTTCTGCCCACAGGGCTTCCTTGCTGCAAAGAGTATTCACAGGAAACAAATAAAGCCGAAAGCCTGCTCTGAGTCTGCGAAAAGAGGAGGCATGACTGAATTAGACCTTGGTCTTATTTTCGCAAAGGAGGGGGTCTTCGGCGTTTTCCGGCGTGTGCGCACAGGCGTACGACCTATGGCTAATGGTGAGTCAGGGGAACGCTCAGCAAGCTATCAGGAAAACTCATCGACATGCTGAAGACAATAAGAGGGCAGGGCCATGATAGCAAGAAAAGCCACGTACCTGTGCGGTGCCTTGGTGTTGGCGCAAGCGGGGGGCGCCGTTGCGGATACCACGCTGGAGGAACGTATTGTTGTGCTTGAAAAACGCATGGATGGTATCAAGAGGGGTAATACCCAAATAGATTTTGGTGGCTTTATCAAAGCAGATACCATGATGAGTAAATACAGTGATGGCGATCTGGATAAAGGCTCTACCGGCCGTGACTTCATGGTCCCCTCAACCATTCCCGTTGGTGGCGGTGGCAGTTCGGAGGAGCTGGACTTTATCGCCAAGCAAAGTCGTTTCTGGCTGAAGAGTGAAACGATGACTTCCGCTGGTACGGTTCGGGGGCATATCGAAATTGATTTTCAGACCACGGGCCAGGGGGATGAGCGCATCAGTAACAGCTATTCGCCCCGTATACGCCATGCTTATCTGGCTTGGGGAGACTGGCTATTCGGACAAACATGGTCCACCTTTTTCAATGTAAGTGCGCTGCCGGAAACGTTGGATTTCGTCGGTGCAGCGGGCACCGTTTTTGAACGCCAACCACAGATACGTTATACCTCGGGGCCGGTAATGCTGGCTTTTGAAAACCCCTCTACGACCTTATACGGTGGTGATAGCAACCCTAGCGAATATGACGACAACAATGTTCCAGATATCGTTGCTCGCTATAACCTTACCGGAGGTTGGGGCAATGTGAGTCTGTCGGCAATGGGCAGACAGTTGAAATATGAAGATGACGTTGGTGGCACACCTTATGAGGAGGATAAATATGGTTACGGCTTGTCTGTTGCCGGCCGTGTCATGCTGGGCGCCATGGACGATATTCGTTTCCAGGCGCACTACGGTAATGCTTTGGGGCGGTATACCACGCTCAATGCGTTCCGCTCGGGGCAAATCGAAGCAGATGGCAGTATTGAGTTGATTGATCAGTGGAGTGGTGTGTTGGCTTTGCGTCATCACTGGAGTGATCGCTGGCGTTCCAATTTCGCAGTTTCTGTAAGTGAGGCGAATAACCCGGATACTGTGGCCGCAACCACCAGTAAGAGCATCCAGAGTGCCCACGCCAATCTGATCTGGCAGGTGGCAGAACCCCTGACTCTCGGTGGTGAGCTGATCTATGGCAGTCGGGAAATTGAGAATGGTGATGACGGCAACCTGAAACGGGTGCAGTTCACCGCCAAATATGCCTTTTAGAAAGGGGAGTTATACGCGAGCATGCAAAAACGGGACACCGAAGCGTCCCGTTTTTGCATGCAAGTACGTTGCGTACAGCGTGGGAGACGTTTTTTCTTAATCCACATCCGCCGGGTACACACCGTTCTCGTCGTGCACTTCCTTGCCGCTCAGCGGTGGTGTGAAGGCACAGGCGACAACCATATCTTCGTTTTCGCCACCGTAAAGATAATGCTCGTCGTGTTCGTTGAGCAAGTAGATAGTGCCTGGGGTCAGGTCGTACACTTTGCCGTCGTCCAGGGTTTCGACCTTGCCGCTCCCGGAAATGACGTACACAGATTCCCAGTGGTTGGCGTATTTAATGTGGGTTTTGGTGCCTTTAAAGATGGTTGTGATGTTAAACGAGTGCCCCATCTTGTCTTCTTTCAGTGACAGGCGGACAGACTGCCAGTTGCCATTTTCGGCTTTAACACAGCGGTCAGACTTTTCGGCTTCAGCCAGAGTGCGAACGATCATGGGTAACTCCTGAGCTAAAAAATTGAGGAAGGAATAATGCTCCCCCTATAAGGGGGAGCGGGAATCGCTTAGGCCGTGATGCTGGCGACTGAGTGTGCTTCACCGCGTTTGATGCGGTCAGTCATCACTTCGTCCACGCTCTCTTTAACGATCTCAAGTGCGCGAACCAAATCTTCTTCACTAATCGTCAGAGGGCACAGGGTTTTAATAACCTGGTCATCGGCACCGGATGTCTCAATCACCAACTGACGTTTGAAGCAGGCTTTGGTGATTTCACCAGCGACTTCGCCATCGCGAGCCACCAGGCCCTGCATCATGCCGCGGCCGTTGAGATAGAACCAGTGATCATCGTAGCTGGCAGCGATAGCACGGAAGTGGTCGGTAATAATGTCCGCTTTCTTCTGTACTTCCTTGGCGAACTTGTCGTCGCGCCAGTAGTGGTTCAGCGCTGCTGCGGCAGTGACGAAGGCCAGGTTGTGGCCACGGAAGGTACCGTTGTGCTCACCTGGCTTCCACAGATCCAGTTCCGGCTTCATCAGGACCATGGCGAAGGGCAGGCCATAGCCGCTCAAGGATTTGGACAGGGTGATGATGTCCGGGCTGATGCCGATATCATCAAAGCTGAAGAAAGAGCCGGTACGACCACAGCCAGCCTGGATGTCATCCAGAATCAGCAGCATGTCGTGCTTGCGGCAGACTTTTTCCAGGTTGCGCAACCAGTCGAAGCTGGCTGCGTTGATGCCGCCTTCGCCCTGTACGGTTTCCACGATTACGGCGGCAGGATGGTCAACACCACTGGAGGAGTCGCCCAGCACTTTGTCCAGGTATTCGGTGGTGTCGAAAGCATCCCCCAGGTAACCGTCGTACGGCATTGGCGTTACGCCGCCCATGGTGACGCCCGCTACGCCACGATGGTGGCTGTTGCCGGTGGCGGCCAAAGCGCCCAAGCTGACGCCGTGGAAGCCGTTGGTGAAGCTGATGATGTTCTCGCGATCCTTGATGTTACGGGCAATTTTCAATGCCGCTTCCACCGCGTTGGTACCGGTGGGGCCGGTGAACTGCATCACGTGATCCATATCACGGGGTTTCAGAATTGTTTCATAGAAGGCATCCATGAATTCCCGTTTGGCGGCAGTGTGCATGTCCAGGCCGTGAACGATGCCGTCACGCTGAATGTATTCCAGCAGCTTTTCTTTCAAAACGGGGTTGTTATGACCGTAGTTCAGGGTACCTGCGCCGGCCAGGAAGTCGATGTACTCCTTGCCGTTTTCGTCGTACAGATAGCTGCCTTTAGCCTGGTCGAATACCACCGGAAAGCTACGGGCATAACTCATTACTTCCGATTCGTGGCTTTCAAAAATGTCTGTATCCATGGTTCCTGTAGTCATGATTCCTGGTCCTCGCTTGAATTCGGATTGTTTGCTGGTTCGGGCTGCGTTTACGCGTCGTCGCGATTGAATGGGCCGATACGCAACAAGTATTCGTCGTTATGTTCGCCGGCAAAATGAATGCGCGAATCGAACAGAATGAATTCTTCCGTTGGCATGCTGCGCTGGTAGGCGAAGCTGCGGAACATACCCCATGAGGCTTCGTTGTCCGGGGTGATGGTGGTCTCGATAAACTGAACGTCGGTGCTTTCTTCGCGTTCGATCAGTTCGCCGAGCATGCGCTTTGCCAAGCCCTTGCCCCGGGCTTTTTCATGTACCGCTACTTGCCAGACAAACAGTACGTTCTGCTGTTTGGGGGGAATGTAGCCGGAAATGAAGCCGACCAGATCGCCATCCATCTCTGCCGCCACTGAGGTATCAGCAAAGTGAGTGCACTGAAGGAGGTTGCAGTAGACGGAATTCTCGTCCAGCGGCTTACACTCGCTGATCAGTTTGTGGACCCGGCTGCCGTCCTGGCTTTCGGGCTTGCGAAAGGTGATTTCATCCGATTTCGCGGTAGAGGTGTCTGTGTTGTTCGCATCGTTTGCAGGCATGGTTTCACTTATGGTCCGTTTTGGAGAAAGAGTTTGCGTCCCGGCGGGTATTCATCTCTACCGCCGGCTGCGCGCGATCAATGGCACCCAAATCCAGCACCGGCGAGGCATCAATATCGCCAGCGTTCATCATGGCAGCGACCCGTTGTAGGGAGCTTAGAATTAAAGATTGCTCCCAATCTTCAAGGCGGTCAAAGCGTTCGATGAATTCGTCCTGAAGCGGGGTGGGGGCCTTCTCGATGATATCCAGGCCGGCGGAGGTCAGGTGGGCGTATACACGACGTTTGTCTTGTTCGCCGCGCTTGCGGCCCAGCAGCTCCCGCTTTTCCAGGCGGTCGAGAATGGTGGTGACGGTGGCCTGACTCAGGGAGACCTCATTGGCCAGGTCGCCCATGGTCATTTCACCGTGCGCCGAAATCGCCTGCATGATCAGAAGCTGAGGCGACGTGAGACCGGAAACTTTGCTCAGTTTGCGAGAGTAAAGATCCGTGGCGCGAATAATTTGTCGTAATGCGATTAGCACGTCTTCGTGTCTGGCCATTGCCGAAAATTCTCGTGATAACAAAGTAATGTGACCAAAATTAGACATGGTTTGTCTGCAATCACCTTTGAGATGTAAAGAGTCCATCTCTATAAAAACAGGGCAATGGCGAGTAATTCCTTGCGATAATTGGTAGGCTATCTTAGAGATAAAACATTTAGATGTCAAAATAAATACTGATCAGTGACAGTGCTCTGTTCGGTCGCTTTTTCTCTATTGCTTGCAGACTGGGTCTTTACGAGGACCCCTGCATCAGGGCAGGCTGCTATGACAGTGGTCAGTGTTTTGGTTACCAAAGCTCTGCTTAAGTTCCCGTAGCCGGGTCTGTTTCGTCGTCGTGTTATAGGCGTTGCCATGATGATTGATTCCTTTCTTCTCGCTCTTTCCTGGTTGGACCGCACTCTGGGTGTCATCGAGCGTGTCATTATCGCAGGCTGCATTTTGGTCATGGCACTGTTGATGAGTGTCCATGTGGTCGGGCAGGCCTTATTTGATGAAGGCATACCCGGCACTTACGAGGTGGTGAAAATGCTGATTGTGGTGCTGACGTTCGTGGGGTTGGGTTATGCCGCTCGCCACGCCCGCCATATTCGAATGTCCGCCATCTATGAGCAGCTCAATGGTAAGGCGCGTAAAAGTTTGCAGATGGTTATCTGTTTGGGCACGGCAGCGCTGATGTTCTATTTCGCCTGGAAGTCGGGCCAGTATGTTTTTGATATTCAGGAGCGTGGCCGAGTGAGTGCCTCATTGCAGGTGCCCATGTGGCTGGTCTATCTGTCGTTGCCGGCGGGCTTTGGCATGGCGGGGATCCAATACATGCTGACGTTCACCCGTAATGCGGTGTCGCCGGGCATCTGGCGGTCGTTCAACGAAAAAGAAACCTACGAGGCTGTACCGGTGGCTGCGGGCACGGTAGATGATCAGGACGGTCAGCGCTAATGCATGGCCGAGCTTTTGCTGTGAGTACTGCGGAATGAGGGGGTTGCCACTGTGTTAATCATTCTGGCTGTGATCATGCTGGTGTTGCTGATGATGGGCTATCCCATGATGGTGCCGCTGGCGGTGGGGACATTGTTCATGATGTTCACCGGGCTGACCTTTTTTGGTCCGGACCAAGCGGTGACCTGGATGGTCAATGGGGTTGGCAGCTGGGTGCTGGCAGCGGTGCCCATGTTTATCTTTGCGGCGGATATTCTTACCAAGGGGCATACCGCCAACCGGCTGTTGGATCTGGTGGATGCCTTTACCCGGCATTTGCGCGGCGGCTTGCCGATTACCACTGCGGTCTCCTGCGCCGTGTTCGGTGCGGTGTCCGGTTCTACCCAGGCCACCGTTGTCGCTATGGGTGGGCCCATGCGCCCGCGTCTGTTGGCCAAGGGTTATTCCGATAGTTTCGCGTTGGCCTTGATTATTAACGCCAGTGATATCGCCCTGCTAATCCCGCCCAGCATTGGCTTTATTGTGTATGGCGTGGTGATGAAAACCTCTATCGGTGACCTGTTCCTGGCCGGTATTCTGCCCGGCTTGTTGGTGCTGCTAATGTTCTCTGTATATTGCTGGGTTGGCGCGAGAGTTACAGGGATTGAGCCGGAAGAACGGGCTTCCTGGGGGGACCGACTTAAGGCAATGCGGGGGGCTATCCTGCCACTGGGCTTCCCGATTCTAGTGGTGGGTGGGATTTATGGTGGTTGGTTCAGTGCGGTCGAGGCGTCGGCCATTGCCGTGGCGTATGCCTTGCTGCTGGAAGTGGTAATTTTCCGCAAGGTCAGTGTCAAGGATCTGGGCGGCCTGGCGCTGTCATCAGGGATGATTACCGCAGTGGTATTCATTCTGGTGGCCATTGGCGCGGCGTTTTCGCATACCTTGGGCACCGCTGGTATTCCCGAGAAGCTATTGGGGCCGGCCATTGAGTCCATTGGCCAGAACCAGGTGGCGGCACTGGCATTGATCGCCGTGGCGTTCTTTATTGGTTGCATGTTCGTGGATCCGATCGTGGTGATTTTGATTCTGGTGCCGATCTTCAAGCCGCTGATCGAATCCGCCAATCTTGACCCGATTCACGTAGGGGTTATTGTTACCCTGCAGGCGGCTATTGGTTCGGCTACGCCGCCGTTTGGTTGCGATATCTTTACCGCTATCGCGGTATTTCGTCGCCCTTACCTGGAGGTTATCCGGGGCACGCCACCGTTTATCTTCATGCTGCTGATCGCCACCTTTATTCTTATTCTGTTCCCGCAATTGTCATTGTGGTTGCCGGCCCTGGGGGGCTGATCAATGCGATGGTTTGGCGTGTTGCGACCGCGGCCGCAGAGCGGCACAAAAAAGCTCGCACAAGGCGTAATGCTGTTCACTTAAGCATTGCGGTCTAAAGCAGGGCCTTGGAAAATCCGGCTTTCATTCACTGGAAGCCGGATTTTTTGTGTCTCTTCAACAGTCTTTGTTCGATATTGATAG
>NZ_JBEDTY010000036.1:0-19436 GCF_040119285.1 Alcanivorax sp. | reverse complement strand
GTTGCAGATCCTGAATCTGATCATTTAACCCCTGGTTAACTATACGGAACTGTTCGCGCTCCTGCTGGCGGTCTTCGGCAGTGCGCTGCTGGTAATGTTCGAAATGATCGCGAATATCCCGGTTTTCTTGCCTGAGTTCACTGGCACTCTCCTTCAAGTCGTTGGCTCGCGTAAGAGCTTCGTCCCGCTGAGACTCGGCCTTTGCCAGCCTGACGCGTGCGTCTTCCAGGGACTTGTCTTGCAGGCTTTTTTCCTCGGTAATTCGTGCTATCTGGTTCTCAAGGTCCCGTTGTCGGGCAGTAAGTTGCGCGATGGTGTTGTTGGCATAGGTCAACTCTGTGCGGAGTTCTTCCTTTAAAGTCTCGAATTCCTGGCGAGCTTGTTCGATACGGTGGTCGGCCATCTGCTGTACCCGCTCATGCAGGGACTTTACCACCTCGATGAGGTCGTTCGGCAGTCCACTGACATCGGCCGCCTCCCCATTGTCTGACCGCCAACGCTTGAGCAATGGCGCGATGGTGCTTTTGCTGCCGGTGCCCAGATGCTCGCGCACCCTATCCACCGTGGGTTCCTGGCCATGTGTTTTAATGACTTCAGCTGCTTTAGCGATATCGTGATAAGTGACTCCGGCACGGGCCATGGTGATTCCTCTCGGATTATTTAGTAACATATTACATAACACGTAATATAACATTATATATGTGTTTTTCAAGATCGCTTGAATTCAAGATAATAACCACCGATAATCTACCTTATCGCGGGTTAGTTGATCTTGACGTAAATTTTCGACTTGTAACGCCGGTACATAGCCGCCTTTTGAGCGACATCGAAGGAAATCCTATTCATGAACAACAAACCGCCAAAACCGGCTAGCAACTTGCCATTACGTAATGAGGAATCGACCCTGATTGAACGTCAGGAAGCCGAATCATTGCGGCACTACCTCCAGGCAGCGACGTCCGACAACACGCGTAAAGCCTACCGTTCGGCCATTCGGCAATTTGAAAAATGGGGTGGTCGCCTGCCTTCGGATCGGGATACCGTCGTGCGCTATCTACTGGCCAGAGGCGAAGCACTCAATCCCCGAACCCTGGATTTACACCTGACCGCCATTAGCCAATGGCACCATTACCAAGGGCTCATCGATCCGGTAAGTGATCCGGTGGTCCGCAAAACCATGGAAGGCGTCCGCCGTACCCATGGCCAACCCAAACGCAAAGCCAAGGCATTGCGCTTGGAGCACGTCGCCCAAATGGTGAATCATTTGCGGCAACTGCCAGACACCAAAAAGAAACTGAGGGATATTGCGCTGGTGTTGACCGGCTTTTTCGGTGCCTTTCGCCGTAGTGAATTGGTGGCCATTCAAATCGGTGATCTGGTGTGGGAACCAGAAGGACTTCTCATCCGGCTGTCTCGTTCCAAGACCGATCAACAAGCCGTGGGCTTAGTGCGAGCATTACCTTTCGGTGCGCCAGGCTGCTGTCCTGCTATGGCCATGAAGAACTGGATAGAATTGGCTGATATCAATGAAGGTCCGGTTTTTCGTCCCGTTAACCGTTGGGATAAGGTTCAACCCAAAGCACTGAATCCCGGTGGCATTAATCAATTACTCAAGACTCTGGGCAACGCCTGTCAGTTCGATTTCGTGCCGGACTTGAGCAGCCATAGCTTCCGGCGTGGTCTTTCCACATCGGCTGCAAGAGAGCGAGTCGATTTTGAACTGATTAAAAAGCAAGGAGGCTGGAAAAGCGATGCGACGGTTTGGGAATACATTGAGGAAGGACAGCAGTTCAACAACAATGCCGCGCTGGTTCTGATGGAAAAATTGGAGGCACTTGTTGGTAATGTCTGAAGAATATGGAGCGGCGAGCAAGGGAAAGGGCTGGAGAATATAACGTGGGGCAGAGTGCCCGGCTGGCACCGAGCACTCCGCCCACAGATAAAGCCCTATTTCTCGAAGGTGGTTCGCATATAACCAAGTACGGCTTTCAGGTCGGCGTCGGTCAGACTGACATTGCCGCCCCGCGGTGGCATGGCCATGGGCGAGCCTGGACTCTGAAATCCATTGATCATGTTGCTCAGTAACTCTGCATCATTTTTGCTCAATGGGCCTTTCGACTTGGTGAAGTCCGGAGTGCCAGGAAAGGCACCCTTGCCGTCGCCGCCATGGCATGCGATACAGGTGCTTTTGTAGACTGCCTCACCGGATAGACCGGAGTTGGCCAGATCCACCGATACAGACTTTACTGTTACCTTTTTGGCGGGTGTGTTCGATGCCTGCAGGAAAGCAAGAATATCTCGCGTATCCTGACCCCACAGACCGGCGCGGATACGCATGTGATTGACAGTGGTTTCCCAGTAATCATCTGACAACTCCTTCGGATCGCGCATGTTATGACAACGGGCGCAGTTATCGGCCCATTTCTGAGCCCCCTTTCCCGCATCGCCTTTTGCTTCGGCCAGAGCCGGTGTGAGGAAGGTTGCAGACAGTAACAAAGCCGTAATACTTACACCGAAAAGTTTGCTAGTAATAAATTTGCTGATTTTCATATCAATTCTCCCCTAAAAACCGTAAGCCAGTTGCACTCGCACAGTGTCTTCATCATCTGCGCCTGATGAGTCGTAGTCTTTCATCTCATAATTGAGTTTGGCGATAACATGGGGTGCAAAAAGGTAATTCAGCCCCAGTGTGCGCTGAGAGTAGTTTTCCCCAGAATGAGGCGTCTGTAATTCGCTGGTGCGAACGACGGTTTCGAGTGATGTCGAGGGGATTTTATAGGCTGCCTGCAGATACCAGGCTTTCCATTGACCTACCTCAACATCGTCAAACTCTGTGGGGCCTGCATAACCGTCAGGTAGGTCATCGCTATGAAATTCGACACCGGCACTACCTTCGCCAATCTCTGTTTTGAGGTATTCGCCTCGCAGCTCTAGGTTGTTCCAGCCATAGCGAAAATCGGCACCGATAACATCATAATCAAATTCGCCTGTGGATTCGATATCAAGCTCAGGCCCATCATGTCCACCCGCAAAAGCATCCGTCACTGTGGCTTTACCTTTAGCGGCGGAAATCCCTATTTCCAGACCAGAAAACGGCAATAGCCCAAGGCGACCACCAAATGACTTCTTCCCGTCAGGGTCACTGGTACGGCCTTCGGTTTCCACTTCCTCGATAGCCAGTTCGTATTCCCCTTCATCATCCTCTACACCGGCGGCCAGGGTGGGCCCATTACCAACATAAACAGCATAATTGGCGCGCATCTCACCGAGTGGAAACCCGCCGCGCAATTGCAGGCCGGTCTCGCTTAGAGGGGCAGCTCCGCCATGCCCGAAACCGGCAGGCGCCGAGACCGCCTTATTGATCCAGCTAGGGTGCAAATTCTGCCGGAATTGACCTATGGGGCTTAGAAATTTACCTGCGACAAGCGCAACATAGTCGTTCAGGAACAGGTTGACAGCGGCATATTCCAACGCCAGCTCAGTGCCCCCTTCGGCTGTGTTCGACAGCTCAAATTCTGTTTCGAACATTAGCCAGTCTTGGTAATTGTAGTGGATGATGGGGGCGGCCAATACCTTGTTAAAAGCGGCGTTGCCTGAATCCGGATCGGCGTACTCGACCGATCCATAACCTGCCATATGAAATGACGAATCTGTATTACGTTCCGCTGCCGTGTTTTCCAAGCGATCAACTTGATTTTGAAGATCGTCGACTTGCTGCCTGAGATTGTCGGTCTGATTGTCTGCGTAAACAGCGGCAGGAACTATTGCCGCTGTAACACTTAAAGTCAGAAGGCAGCATTTGAGTTTTGACTTCTTCATGTTCATGGTTTTCCCTTATCGTTGATTTGCCCAACTTCTACACCGGTAACTGTCAAGCTAGTTGTCGCCTAAGGTGTGTTTTATTAAGCTTCATTGTCTATTATGTGGGGTGATGATTACGGATGGATGACCCCAACATGACAGCCATGTAATGCTGGGGAATTTTGATTGATTCAGATCAACCAAATAGCATTAACCTATTTGTGCATTTGGTGCTTTATTGGTTTATACCACAGAGCTCCGGCAGGGGCAGACAAGTCTGCCCCATTTAGTTTGGCAATATTATGCTTTCAGCGAGCGGGTGCGCCATAGGTAATACACGACGGGTAATACCAACAACGTTAAAATCACAGCACTCACCATTCCGCCCACCATAGGCGCCGCAATCCGGCTAACAACTTCCGCACCTGTTCCGGAACTGAACATAATGGGCAACAATCCAGCGATAGTGGAGACCGTAGTCATCATTACGGGTCTTACACGAAGTCCCGCGCCCTGTGTCACGGCTTCGAGCAAATCTTCTTTTAATGGTTGCACTCCACGCTCACGACAGGTATCTATCAATTGGTGATATGCTTGGTTAAGATAAGTTAACATGATGATACCTATTTCCACCGTAACCCCCGCCAGTGCAATAAAACCAACCGCAACCGCGACAGAAAAATTATAGCCAAGCAGGTACATCAGCCAGATTGAACCAATTACCGCCAGTGGTAGTGTTCCCAGAATAATGGCTATTTCAGTGAAGTTACGAAAATTCATGTATAACAGAATGATAATGATGGCAAGCGTCAAAGGAACCACATAGGTCAGTTTCTCTTTGGCGCGCAGCATGTATTCGTACTGACCGGACCAGGCCACCGAGTAACCGGCCGGTAAATCCAACTGCTGCTCGACCGTTGCCATGGCCGCTTGTACATAGCTGCCCACGTCCACCCCATCGATATCTACAAAGGTCCAGCCATTCAGCCTGGCGTTCTCGCTCTTGATCGCTGGCGGGCCGTCCTCCACATAGACATTGGCCACATCGGCGAGCGCAATGCGTTGGCCGCTGGGCGTAACGATGGGCAGCAGCGCCAACTGTTCTGGCGAGTCTCGATAGTCCTGCGGGTAGCGCAGATTGATCGGATAACGCTCCAGCCCCTCAATGGTCTGCGCCACATTCATTCCCCCAATGGCCGTGGCTATTACCTGCTGCACATCAGCAATATTGAGGCCATAGCGCGCCGCCTGTGCACGCTGAATATCCACCTTGATGTAACGCCCACCGGCCACCCTTTCGGAATACACCGAGGCTGTGCCGGGTACATCCTTGAGGATCTGCTCTAGTCGCTGACCAATCTTCTGAATTTCTCGCAGATCCTCGCCCGCCACCTTGATGCCTACCGGCGTCTTGATACCGGTGGCCAGCATGTCGATGCGAGTCTTGATCGGCATCACCCAAGCGTTGGTTAGACCGGGGAATTTCACTAGCGCATCCAGCTCCTTCTTGAGCTTCTCCGTGGTCATGCCCTCGCGCCATTCCTCTTTGGGCTTGAGCTGAATAAAGGTCTCGACCATGGTTAGTGGCGCTGGATCCGTGGCTGTCTCGGCACGGCCGATTTTGCCGAAAACAGTCTTCACCTCGGGGACAGTCGCAATCAGCTTGTCGGTCTGTTGAAGCAATTCCCTGGCCTTACCAATAGATAGCCCCGGATAAGTGGTGGGCATGTACATGAGATCACCTTCATCCAGATCGGGGATGAATTCACTACCAATCTTGTTAACCGGCCAGATCCCAACGAGGAAAATCACAACCGCAATGGCAAGTGTGATTTTCGGAAAACGCAATACGGTTTTCAGCAGGGGCATGTACCCGGCAATCAGTAATCGATTAACGGGATTCTTGTTTTCCGCTACCACCTTGCCTCTGATGAAATATCCCATCAAAACCGGCACCACTGTGATAGCAAGCGCCGCACTGGCTGCCATGGCATAGGTTTTGGTAAAGGCCAACGGGCTGAACATCCGGCCCTCCTGGGCTTCCAGGGTGAATACTGGTACAAAGCTCACAGTGATAATAAGCAAACTGAAAAACAGCGCCGGACCGACTTCACTGGCTGACGCCGCCACGATTTTCCAACGGTTCTCTGGCGTCAAGGGCGTACGTTCCATATGCTTATGCATGTTTTCGATCATGACAATCGCGCCATCAATCATGGCGCCTATCGCAATCGCTATACCGCCTAATGACATGATATTGGCATTGAGACCTTGCCAATACATCACGGTAAAAGCCGTGAGTATACCTAGCGGCAGACTGAAGACCGCCACCAGTGAGGACCTGA
The DNA here is from genome assembly GCF_040119285.1 of Alcanivorax sp. Taxonomy (GTDB): domain Bacteria; phylum Pseudomonadota; class Gammaproteobacteria; order Pseudomonadales; family Alcanivoracaceae; genus Alcanivorax. The sequence goes on along the minus strand of NZ_JBEDTY010000036.1, from coordinate 13,290 downwards.
CATGAAACAGGAAAATGACACAGATCAACGCCACAATAGCGAGTTCTTCGGCCAGACTTTTCCACAAACTGTCAATGGCGCGAGATATCAGCCCTGAACGATCATAAACGGTTACGATCTCCACGCCCTCGGGCAAACCCGCCTTGAGTTTTTCCAGCTTGGCCTTGACCCCATCAATGGTTTTCTGGGCGTTCTCACCGAAACGCATCACCACAATACCGCCCACCACTTCACCTTCGCCGTTCAACTCGGCGATGCCACGGCGCATTTGCGGCCCCAACTCGATATCCGCCACATCCTTGAGCAACAGCGGCGTACCGTTAACATCCAACCCTAACGGAATGTTGGCCAGATCATCGATACCCTGGATGTAACCGCTGGCGCGCACCATGTATTCGGCTTCGGCCATTTCCACCACCGAGGCGCCCACTTCCTGATTACCGCGCTGGATCGCCATCTGAATATGGGACAGGGGAATACTGAAAGCACGCAGTTTTTCCGGGTTCACTTTCACTTGGTACTGCTTAACCATGCCGCCGAGCGCCGAGACTTCGGAAACACCCGGCACGGTTTGCAGCTCGTATTTCAGGAACCAGTCCTGCAGGCTGCGCAACTGACTGAGGTCATGCTTGCCGGTACGGTCCACCAGGGCGTAGAGATAGACCCAGCCAACTCCGGTAGCGTCCGGCCCCAGTTGCGGCCGAGCACTCGGAGGTAATGTGGGCGCGACCTGAGACAGATACTCCAGCACCCGGGAACGTGCCCAGTAGGCATCGGTATCCTCGTCGAAAATGACATACACAAAGGAATCGCCAAAAAAGGAATAACCGCGCACGGTAACCGCACCGGGTACCGACAACATGGCAGTAGTCAGTGGATACGTGACCTGGTCCTCCACCACCTGCGGCGCCTGCCCAGGAAAACTGGTCTTAATAATGACCTGTACATCGGACAGATCGGGAATGGCGTCCACCGGGGTGTTTTTCAGCGAATAGAGACCTATCCCCACCAGCATCAAAGTAGCCAGCAGCACGAAGAAACGGTTACCGACGGACCAACGGATTATCGATTCAATCATGATTGTGCTCCTTTTGATCGTGACCGCCGTGGTTCATGCCCTGGTGTTCGCTGTGCTCCGGCATCGACATATCACCGTGATCCATACCCTCGTGCTGACCGTGATCCATTCCTGCAGGCATGGCATCATTGCCTTGCTCATTGGGAATATGCACTTGGGTAATCTGGTATCCACCACTGTTGTTATTGGTGATCTGCACATGCAGGCGCATTCCCTGTTTGAGCGCATCCATGTCCACAGCCTCAGCGACGGTGAAATCCATGGTCATGGTGGGCCATTGCCAGTCCGGGATGGCCTCGTGCTCCAGGGTCACCATGCGGTGATCCGGCATCAGGCTGTCGATACGTGCGGCCACCCAGACTGAGCGGGAATCAGCGTCTGCCTTTACATCCATTGATTCGCCTTGCTGATCGCGCTTGGCCATGCGCTTGAAGTCCGACGTCTTGCTGGATTCCGAGTCGATCAGGAACTGAGCAGAGGTCACAATGCGTTCCCCTTCTTTGAGTCCCGACTGAATTTCCACCTGCCGCTCGCCCACGCGGCCGACCTCAACGGCCACCGATTTGAATTTGCCATCACCCAGCGCCAACACCACGCGCGCCTGGCTGCCGGTACGGATCAGCGCTTCCCGCGGGATTAACAGTGCTTCAGCCCCCGCCTGGGTCTCAATGACCATCTGCGCGAACATGCCCGGCTTGAGGAAGTCGTCCGGGTTGTCGAAATGCACCCGGATTTGCGCGGTACGTGTCTTGGCATTCAAAGACGGATAGACATAGTCCACCTGGCCCAACCAATCCCGACCGGGCAGGTAATCGAGCCGCATCCGCACCTGGTCGTCGGTCTTGACCAGGCTTGCCTGTCGTTCGAACACCTCACCGATCACCCAGATATGTTCTAGCTGGCCGATGCTCATCAGACTCAAGCCAGGCTTGACGAACATGCCCTCACGCACCGCGAGATTGTCCAGTACCCCGGACTGCGGCGCGGCAACGGTGATGGTCTGGCTGACCTTGCGGGTTTTACGCAGCCGGTCGATATCTGCCTGAGGTACTTGCAATGCCAATAACCGTTCCACGGCAGCGCCGATCAACACCGGATTGTCGCGTTTCAACGCCAACAACAATTCCTCCTGGGCGTTGACCAGGGTGGGTGAATAGAGGGTGTACAGGGGGTCGCCCTGTCTGACCGGATCCCCGGCGGCCTTGACATGGAGCTTCTCGATCCAGCCTTCCACGCGCGGGCTGATATGCACCAGCCGGTTCTCATCGTATTGCACGTAACCGACGGTTTTGACATCCAGATCCAGAGACCCTACCTCAACCGTGGCGGTGCGCACGCCGAGATTGTTGACGACCTCGGGCGATATCTTGACGGTGCCGGCTTCATCCTCTCCGGCGGATTTCTCGTACACAGGGATCAGATCCATGCCCATGGGCGATTTGCCAGGCTTGTCGCGCTTGTAGTTGGGATCCATGGGCGCCACCCAGTAAAGTGGCTTGCGTTCACCGCCGGTTGCTGTCATATCCCCCTCATCGGGGTTGCCGAGCAGCCAGACGCCGGATGCGCCGAGCAGCGCGCCGACGGCCGTGCCCAGCAAGGTTTTGGTGAATGTATTCATGTTGAACTCCTTTAAAACGGTTTCGCCGGCCGTGCATCGTCGAACGACGCCTCGGCGAGCAGGTAATTGATTTGGGCGATGGTCTTCTGCCGATCCACGGCAATGGCGAGCGCGTCGACCTTGGCATTCAATTCGGCAATGCGAGCACGCACGGCTTCGGCGAAGTCGCCGTCGTCGTTGTTGTAGGCGGTCAGCGAAGCTTCTGCCTGCTCAGCCATTTGCGGCAGCAGCTGATCGGCGTATAACGCCTGGCGTTCATCAAGACGCGCCAGTTGCACGCTCGCGGTTTCCAGTTCCGCCATCAGCCGACGACCAAGCAAGTGCTTTTCGGTTTTAATGGCCTCGGTTCGATTGACGGCGGCGCTGACTTCCTTGTCCTGCCGGTTACCGGTGAAAATGGGCAGGTCGAAGTTCACGCCAACGGAGAACAGATCGGCCCGGTCGCGCCCCAAGGGGTCGTTGTCGCGATAGCCGTATTGGGCGGTCAGGCCCCATTCGGGCTTGTATTTCTGTTTTGCCAGATCCACACCGGTTTGCGTGGCGTCGATACGCTGGTCCAGCGCTCGCAACGCGGGATGATGACGGATCCATTCGTAGCGCGTATGCTCGCTGGACTGCTTAATGGTCGGTACCGACAGTGGCCTGGAAAGAGACTGTGTCGGTAGTACCGGAGCCAGAGGGACAGTGGCAGGCGCACCGATCCATTCGGTCAGACGCTTTTGTGCGGCTTGCTGTTGCTGCCTGAGCATCGTCAGTCTGTCTTCGAGACGAGTCAGCTCCAACTGCGCACGGATCACGTCCTGCTGACGTGCCCTGCCCAGCGCCGAGGAGTAACCCGCTTTGGCGGCATCCACCAACTGCTCAAACAGTGCGCGATCCTGTTCGATCAGCCGGATACTCTCCTGAGCTTTGAAGGCCTCCAGCCACAACTGGCTGACCGTAGCGCCTACCTTGGCCCGACGATCCAGCCTTAGTAAGGGATGCTGCTCGGCTAGCTGCTGCTTTTGTCGGCGGGTGAGCGACAGACTGTCACCCCGGGGAAACATTTGGCTGATCCCCACCGACAACTGAGTCATGCCTTCCTGGTTCAAATCGAAAGTGTCCACGGGGAAATTGCCCGCCATCAGGCTCATTCGGGGGTCTGGCAAGGTCGCAGCGGCGGTCGCTTCGTCATTGAGGGCCTGCTGGGTGTACTGGCTGCCAGTGAGCCAGGGATCGGCATCGATAGCGAGGGCTACGGCCTCTTCCTGCGTCAGGGTATCGGGAAGGGGTTGCGCAAAGGCTATGACACTGCCCAGACCGAGCGGCAGGATAATAAAAAGTATCGTGACGAAGATTCTCATGGCTGCGCTTCCGGTTGTTGGAGTGGCTGATACTGCTGAGCCATGCTCCCGACACTGGCAAACACTTCAGTGCTGCCGTCTTTTTTCATCAGCAGAACCCGGTATGGCATGAACTTGTCACCCACCTCCATACCCGGACTGCCAACGGGCATGGCAGGCACTGTCAACCCCATCGCGTCGGCGGGTGGATTGGCCAGGAACTGATGAATGTAGCGAGCTGGGATATGCCCCTCAAAGACATAGCCCTGGGTCGACACAGCGGTGTGGCAGGAGCGCAGGTTGTTCGCGATTCGATAGCGATCCTTGATGGCGTCCAGATTAGCCGGGTGTTCGACACTGGCCGCAAAGCCCTCGGCCTCAAGGTGACCTATCCATTTTTTACAGCAGCCACAGGTCGGGCTTTTGTAGACGGTGAGCATTTCGGCATCAGCGGCGGATGGATCAGATATTTTGGGGTTTTTAGACCCATCATTACAGGCTACGAGTAAGGGCAGCATCAGCAGTCCCAACAGCGAGCTGATTAATTTAAATCGAAACATGAGTTACCTCCGAAGGTAATCGAATAGAGGGTTGAGAACTGGATAGCAGGGCTGCAGACAGGCATTAGCTACAAGCAGTTGCCAGTCGTGCGGGTGGTTCGCCTTGTATCACACAGTTCGTGAAATCGGTTTTTGCCTGTCAATCAGGCAATCGGAGGTCTAAGCAAAGGAAAATAGGGCGGTCGCGGGATGGCTGGCGCATGAAATAAGATTGAGCTGGAGCCAGCATGGATGTGGGAAGAGACATGAGCAACAGGCGGCATCATTGACAAACAACCGCTCATCATACAGTCGGCGTCGCCCTTATCACCGGCACAGCAGCCGTGTCGATCCTGGACTTCACCGGCGTCATGCTGCATGGCGGCGTGGTCTAGTTGGGCGTGGCCCGGATGCACGTGCTCACCTTGGGATAGGCTGGGCGGTGCCGGTTGACTGGAGGACATGGTGCAAACGTTGGGCGAAGCCGCGAATGCGCTCCTCGCAAGGAGCGTCACCAGCAGCAGCCATATTACCCATGCACCAGGTCGCACTAAGAAACCTCTCGCCAAGTTATTACATCAACGTTTACAGAATATTGCCTGTTTGTCGCGACTGTATTGATCCCTGTCATCGTTCGATCACTTGCTCTAGTTGACGCAGCAGAACTCGCGTCTGTATCAGGCTTTCGTCCATACTTTCCATATAATCCAGCTTGTATTTACTCATGCCTTCTTTCACGTGCGGATAATCCTTGGCCATCAGATTGCGCAATACCAGAATTTTGTGGTTCAGGGCGTTGATCTGTGTATCGAGCAATTTCAGCTTTTCCGTGTTACTTTGTGAGATGGCAAATTCCGACTGTGCGTGCGTGATGGCACGGTCGCGCTTTTTCAACTCCTCGACGGGGTCTTCCCCGCCATGCGCCATTACCTGCGCCTGAAACAGCAGCGCCCCCAGCAGCAAGGGCGCGATTATCAATCTTTTCATTATCCATGTTTCCTTTATTATGAGTTGTCGACTGGATCTGAATTCAAATCCAGGTTCGTTCGGCTGACCGGCTCTACAGCCACCAAGCCGCTATCGGCCGCGTGCGTGTTGATAAAAGACTCGATGGCTTTGGTCTGGGGCTTGGAAGCTTTCGATGTCATGTAGATCTCCAGCTTCAGGCCTGTGGAGAGCAGATCTTTGCGAAAATAATTGCGGTAGCTGCCAAAACCCCTAACAGGCATCAGGCTGAGTCCCCTGACAGAGAGCCTCAGTAACAGTTCCTCCATCTCTGGCCACAGGAGTTCGGGGAAAATGGCCACGATTTTCACGGTGTTTGTCATCAGGTTACCTCTTACTTAATTCACTGGTCCCGACTTCGACTTCCAGTTGGCCTACAAGCCATCAGCCATGCGACCAGTGGATGTGAACTATTTTCCAGCCATTGCCTGTGCGCGCCAGCACCAAGGTCTCCACGCTGATCAGGTCAATGTCCTTACCCTTGTATTGGCCCTGAAGACGGGTCTTGGCCACCGAATAGGCCATATCACCGGCCTCCCTGACCCTGTGCTCCAGCGGGGTGAACGACAGGGACTTCAAAAACGCCATGTCGCCGGGCATGTGGTGATGCGCGTATTCATCGGCCGACCGTTCGACGCCCTTGCCCTCGTAGATATGGACATCGTCGGCCAGCAGGCGGCGCGCCGTCTCGGCATTGCCATCACGCAAGGCTTGTTGAAAGGCGATGGCCGTGCGTGCGGCCTCGCCGTCAAGCCCCGACTGGATCGCCATCGCCTGGTTGCCGGCCGGATCCGCCTGCAGGGGCGACGACGCGGCCATCACAACCGCCAGCAACACCAGCAGACGTCTTTTCCAGCCTATGGCCCCGTGAAAATGAGTTAAAGTGGAAAGCATGATAAAAATTTCTCCTTAGTTTTGTTTTGAATGGGATCTGGGTAACCAGGCTGGCACCTCACGCTGATAGTGCCGGTACGCGTCACCAAATTCGGCCAATGCCTGTTGCTCTTCCCGCCGGGCGAGGCGCACATAAACCACCACCAGGATCGGAAACATGATCAGGGTGGGCAGGGTCGGCCACTGCAACAGGAATCCGAACATGATGATGATAAACGCCAGATACTGGGGATGACGACAACGCGCGTACCAGCCCGAGCTGGCCAGGGTTCCTGCTTGCTGCGCCTGGTGCAACACGTTCCATGCCGAGGCCAGCAGGAAGAAGCCGAGAATAATGAGCACATTGCTGGCAATATGCAGCGGATCGAAGTGTGGATTGCCTTCAAGCCCCAACAAGGTGTGTAACAGATGGCCATTGTCGTGGCTGAGAAAGTCGATGTCTGGGTAGCGCTCGGCCAGCCAACCGGAAAGAAAGTAAATGCTCAGCGGAAAGCCATACATCTCGGTAAACAGAGCCAACACGAAAGCGGAAAAAGCGCCCAGGCTACGCCAGTCGGTGGTTGTCTTCGGCTTGACAAAACTGAAGGCAAAGAATATGAAAATGGCCGAGTTGATAATTACCAGCGACCATAATCCATAGGCTGATTCAGTGTGCATGAGGGCCTCCCGATCCATGCTTGTCCTTTTCTTTTGATGCCGTGCCGTGATCACCATGGCCGTGATGCATGAACAGGTGCATGAAAGGACAGGCGAGCAGGATCACATAGGGCAAAAACGCTAGCAGGTGGTCGCGATGTTCGACCAGCAGAAAATAGCTCGCCGCCACAATCAATCCAAGTGCCGCCATGCCTCTGGCGCTTAGCCAGAAGCTTCTGCTGGGTTTGTTCATGCGTCACCTCCCGTTGTCCTGTTGCGACGCAGCCGCAGCGCGTTACCGACCACCGATACCGAGCTCAGACTCATGGCCAGCGCGGCGATCAGCGGCGACAGCAGCCAACCGGTCAGTGGATACAAAACGCCGGCGGCGATGGGCACGCCCATGGCGTTATAAAGAAAAGCGAACATCAGGTTCTGGCGCATGTTGGCTACCGTATCGACCGATATTTGCCTGGCAATGGCGATGCCGCGCAGGTCACCTTTCACCAGGGTCAACTGCGCCGTACTCATGGCGACATCGGTGCCCGTACCCATGGCGATACCCACATCGGCACGGGCCAGAGCAGGCGCGTCATTGATGCCATCGCCGGCCATCGCTACATTGTGACCCTCAGCTTGCAGACGAGCTACCAGTTCATCCTTATCCTTGGGGCGTACCTCACCGTAAACCTCGTCGATGCCCAGTTCACGGCCGACGGCTCTCGCCGTGGTCAGGCCATCGCCCGTGGCCATCACCAGGCGCAAGCCGCTAGCTCTGAGCTCGCTGATGGCTTGTGGCGTGGAGGTTTTGACGGGATCGGCAACCGCGAGCAGGCCAGCCAACAGGCCGTCAACGGCCAGATAGATCACGCTGGCGCCTTTGCTGCGCAGTGTTTCCGCTTCATTGGCGACGGTGCGCCATTCGACCTTCTGCTCCTCCATTAAGGCGGTATTGCCCAGAGCGACAAAATGGTTATCCACCTTGCCACGCACGCCGATCCCGGAAGCTGACTCAAAATCAATCGCAGGGCTCAACTTCAGTTCCCGCTTGCGTGCTTCGGCTACAATCGCCTGCGCCAATGGGTGCTCACTGCCCTGATCCAGGCTGGCAGCGAGGCGTAAAATTTCATTGGGCGCAAGGCTGCCCGCTGAGATCATCGCATGGAAGGCGGGACGCCCCTCGGTCAGGGTGCCAGTCTTGTCGACGATCAGGATATCCACCTGGCACAAATGTTCGATGGCGGCCGCATCCCTGAACAGCACACCCCGAATAGCGGCATTGCCAGTGGCCACCATGACCGACATGGGCGTCGCCAGACCCAGCGCGCAAGGACAGGCGATGATCAGCACCGCCACCGCGTTAATCAACCCGAATGCCCAGCTCGGTTCGGGTCCAAACAGGCCCCAAAGCATGAAGGTGGCGAGCGCAATACCCATCACCACCAGCACGAAATACCCCGCGACCACGTCAGCCATGCGTTGCATGGGGGCGCGGGAACGCTGCGCATTGGCGACTAGTTGCACGATCTGGGCGAGCACGGTGGCCGAGCCAACCTTTTCGGCCCGCATGATCAGTGCGCCGCTCGTATTGAGTGAGGCGCCGATTAGCACATCACCGGGTCGCTTGCTCACCGGCATGGGTTCGCCGGTGAGCATGGATTCATCGATGGCACTTTCACCTTCCAGCACCTGACCGTCCACCGGTACCTTCTCGCCGGGCCGAACGCGCAAGCGATCACCGGGATGCACATGTGTCAGAGGAATATCTTCCTCAGTGCCATCGTCGCGGAAGCGCCGTGCAGTCTTCGGCGCCAGACCCAGCAGCGCGCGAATGGCGGCACCGGTCTCCGAGCGTGCTTTCAGTTCTAGCACCTGACCGAGCAAGGTCAGTGAGATGATCACAGCCGCCGCCTAGAAATACACCGCCACTTGGCCATCGAGACGGAACGATGCTGGGAAAATGCCGGGAGCAAGTGTCGCGATGACGCTGTAAAGATAAGCGGCACCGGTACCGGTACCGATCAAAGTCCACATATTGGGGGAGAGCTGCTTCAGGGACTGAAACCAGCGTTTGAAGAAGGGCCGGCCAGACCAGATCACCACCGGGGTAGCCAGCGCCAGCTCCACCCAGGGGCGCGCCGTTCCCAGAAAATGGTCAAACGTCCCACCTGACATGGCAATCATTGTCACCACGAGGGTCAGGGGTAAGGTGTGCCAGAAACGACGTCTGAAATCTGCGAGTTCCGGATTTTCCCCTGTATCAGCACTGGGCATCACTGGTTCCAGAGCCATGCCACATTTCGGACAGGTGCCCGGGCTGAGTTGCCTTACTTCCGAGTGCATAGGGCAACTGTATTCGGTGTTGGTGTCACCCTCTAGGGGTAGGGGTTCGGAGCTTGTCAGATAGCGTTGTGGGTTATTCATGAATTTGCTGCGGCAAGGCGCGCTGCAAAAAGAGTACAGCCTGCCTTGAAACTCGGCCTTGTGGAAGGAGGTCTTCTTGACCGACATGCCGCACACTGGGTCGGTCAATTCTGTGCTGTGGGGCTCGGCGCTCAGACGGACTGGGTGGCTGTGATGGGCATGTGACATAGTGACACCAACCTTAATGGTGTTCTGCGTCATCCGCACCGCGTGCGGTCAGGACCTGGTATTGCTGAGGCGACAGCTCGGGCAGGCGTTGCAGAAACGCCACCATGTTCCAGATACGTTCATCGTCATGTCCCGGTGCCCAAGCCGGCATGCCCGAGGCTTTAATGCCATGTTTAATAATCCAGAATTGTCGCTGAATGGCTGCGTCGTTACTATCGGTTTCAACGCCATGCTCGTGTCCATGTTCATCACTGCTCATGGTTAGATTAGGTGGCGCAGGATACAGTCCCAGAGTGAAATCACTATCTGTTTTGCCAGGCTTCAAATGACAACCTGAACACATGTCATTATAATCGGCGCCACCGGCCAGCAACCGTTCGGAAGTGTTTAGGTCTTGAGGAATTACAATATCACTGGCGGCCCTAGCTACGGATCGCTCACGTAAGGTTTCGAGTAACCAATAGGTCAGCTGATTGTGGGGAACATCGGCACCCATTGGATAGAAGCCCGAATAGAGAAAAAGCCCACCACCCGCAAGCGCAATAACAGCGGTAACGACAAGGCACTTAATGTAGGTAGTGAGCGTCGGCATGAAAATTCCTTGTATTGATTAGTGTTGGTGTTCAGATTTTTGTTGTTCGCTTTGAGTCTCATCTGGTGCAACGTTACTAGTAGACATGTCGTGATTCATCTCACTCATGCATTGCTTCATCATCGCCTGCATCATTGGGTCACTCATATCCATCTTGCTGTGGTCCATATTTTTCATGGCTGCGCAATCCGGTTTTTCAGCATCTTTCATATGCTCTTTGGGGTCATGGGCCTGTACAGAAAAAGCGATGGCCAGAGTCGTAAGCGCAATAAGCGAAGAGAAGTGTTTGCCTTTCATAGAAATGTACCTGTTACTTTCAATAAATGGTGATACCGAGGTATCGTTGGTTAAAACCAGAACCGCAATCCAGCTACGAATTGGGTGTCTGAGGTATCACGACCAGCCGAACGTCGGTAATCGGCTGTGTCGCCATAGGTGTCGGTCCACTCGACACCGATGTACGGCGCAAATTGCCGATTGAATTCATAACGCAGGCGCAAGCCAAGTGCTAAATCAGAGAGCCCCGAGCCCAGCCCGTTATCGAGGTCATCCTTGCCGTATAGGTTGAGTTCTGCACGGGGCTGCAGAATAAGTTTTTGTGTCAGCAGCAACTCATACTCCGCTTGAGCGGTGAACGCGGTTCGTCCATCCTCGCCAACATAGGCAGCAACATCGAGCTCGAACCAGTAGGGCGCTAGACCTTGCACACCCATTGCCAGCCATCGGCGATCTTTACCATCTCTATAATTGTCGAGTCGAATGCCAAGTTGGGTGTCGAAATACGCGTTGAGCGCATGGCCCCACAACAGATCGGTGGAACTTTCCTCAAGTGTGCCGTTGCTAATATCGCCTTCGGCTTTAATGACAAAGCGGTTGAAGGTGGTGCCATACCAAGCCTGTGCATCGTAAACCGTGCTGTCGTTGTCTTTCTGATATTCTAGGCGATCCGCCAGAACGGACCAGAAAGCGTGCTCATCCGCTAGTTTTAATTGTCTTGGACCTGGCTGTGCATAAGGCCCCTCGGTTAGCGTGTAACCGTCTGAATAGGCGTGAGGATCGCGGCCATCTACCGTTGTGGCACTTGCCTCCATTTGCATAGCGCTGTGATCCATCTGCGCCAAGGCTGTAGATGCCTGAAATGCGCTGACAGCTAAAACTAGGTTGGTTAAGGGTTTCATTAAAATCCGTTTCATGACACCACCACCTCGCGGAACATGCCCGCGTCCATATGAAACAGCAAATGGCAATGCCAGGCCCAGCGGCCCAGATCGTGAGGTGTTGTCAAAAAACTGATGCGTTGTGCAGGCTGCACGGGAATTGTATGGCGCCGAACCCGCAATTCGCCCTGATCTGTTTCCAGTTCGCTCCACATGCCGTGCAAGTGCATGGGGTGCGTCATCATGGTGTCGTTTTGTAAAATGATTCTCACGCGTTCGTTATGACGTAAGGAGACTGGAGTGCTTTTGCCGAATTCAAGCCCGTCGAAAGACCAGCTATAGCGTTCCATATTGCCGGTGAGGTGTAGTTCCAGCTCTCTCGCTGGCGGGCGGCGGTCATCCAGTACACCATCGATGGATTTCAGGTCGGCCAGCGTCAGCACGCGGTGTCCCTGTGGGCGCAGTCCACGCTGGCTTAAGTTTCGCAGGCCAATACCGGGGTCGTCGAGATTGGTACTTGGCGTATCCACCCGTTGGTCAACCGAAGCCCCGTATTCGGTTCGGGCGTGGCGTATGGTAGATGAAGGTTTGGCAAGCGGGTTGTCAGAACCCTGCTGCATGCCGTGCATACTGTGGTCCATGGCCATACCGCCGGACATTTGGGAATGATCCATCTTGGTTTGGCCCATGGAGTCCATTTTCATCATGTCGTGGCCCATGGCGCCACCACCCATTGCTCCCATCATATCCTTCATGGTTAACCACTCGGGCGAATCGGGTTCTGGCACAGGCGCTGTTAAACCTTGCCGCACACTCAGGGTGCCGCGAGCGTAACCGCTGCGTTCCATGCTCTGGGCGAAGATCGTATAAGCGTCGTCCTGAGGCTCGACCATGATATCGTAGGTTTCGCCGGGGCCAAATCGGAATTCATCCACAGTGACCGGCTCGACATCCTGGCCATCTGCTTGGATTACCGTTAACTTCAAACCAGGAATGCGAACATCATAAAAGCTGTTGCTGGCGGCATTGATAAACCGCAGCCGTACGCGATCACCGCGCTGGAACAAGCCGTTCCAGTTGCCTGCCGGGGTGGTACCGTTCATCAGGAAGGTAAAGGTGGCTGCCGATAAATCGGCTAAATCGGTCGGACTCATCCGCATCTGATTCCACATCTGGCGTTTTTCCAGCGCCGCCTGTAATCCCATCTTTGAGACATCGTCAGTGAAATCGAAAAAGGTGGACCGATTGAAGTTATAGACATCGCTTTGAACTTTCAGTTTGCTGAGGGCGCGCATCGGGTCTTCATCGGTCCAGTCAGAAAGCTCCACCACATAATCCTGGTCAGCACGATGTTTTTCTTCACGTGGTTCAATGATCAAGGCGCCGTACATCCCCGTCATTTCCTGAAAGGCAGAGTGGCTATGGTACCAATAGGTGCCGCTCTGTTGTAACTTGAAACGGTAAACAAAGGTTTCTCCCGGCGCGATGCCTTTGAAACTGATGCCCGGTACACCATCCATTTGATAGGGCAGCAGTATTCCGTGCCAATGAATAGAAGTGTCGACAGGTAAACGATTAGTGACGCGAATGGTGACGTCATCGCCTTCACGCAATCGTAGCGTTGGTGCCGGGATGGAACCGTTGATGGTGGTGGCCATGCGCGTGACGCCAGTGAAATTGACGGGAGTTTCGGCGATCACTAGATCGATTTCTCGGCCGCTGAGTACTGGTGCTGAGCCCAGCGCGGTCGCACCTTTTACAGCCGCCTGCAACCAGGCCGGTGTGGCGGCCAGCACGCCACCGGCTGCAAGGCCCTGTACGAAGCGACGGCGTGTCGCACTATACGTTTTCATAAAT
>NZ_JBEDTY010000033.1:0-17623 GCF_040119285.1 Alcanivorax sp. | reverse complement strand
TATTCGCCAGGAAGGTCAGCACGGCATTGTCCATGATCGTTTCAACGATGTGATGGCCAGCCAGGGCGTGGATGTAGATAAGGTCACTACGAATTTAAGGACGTTTATTCGCACCACACAAAAGTACTTGCCGAAGAAGTATCAGCTCGCCATGACTGCGGCGTTTGAGCACTTTACGGCAACCTTGGGCGAAACAATGGTCAGCGAGAAAAGCGACATGTTCCGCGAGGCCGACCCGGTAATGAGGGCTCTATTTCTTTGGCACGGGGTTGAAGAAGTAGAGCACAAGGCTGTGGCCTATGATCTTTATCAGGGAGCGGCTGGGGGGGGCTACCTGACTCGTGCCTCGGCGCTGGTGGTTGCGACACTGATGGTTCATTTGGTCGTGGCACCGGTATTCTGGAATATGCTCAAGCTTGATGGTGTCACGCGCCAGCCCGGTGTGATTCTGAAGGGTTTGAACAAACTTTATGGGCGAAAAGGTATTCTCACAGGAATGTTGCCTGATTTTCTTGCCTGGTTTCGTCCCGGGTTTCACCCTTGGGACACCGGTATGCCTGAGAAGGTTGCCGCCTGGTTGGCAGAGTATGAGGCTCATGGTGATCCAATGCAGGCATCGGAGACTATTTATGGTCCGGATCCTGTGAGAGAGGCAGCCTGATGCAGACCAACGATCAGGGTAACCCCGGTGCCTTTGATTTTCGGCACACTCATAGGCCCGGACGCCACTGTGGAAGTTCAGCTATCAGGGATCTTCTGGAGTTTCATGGGCTTAATTTAACTGAAGCTTTCTGCTTCGGTCTCGGTGCCGGGCTTGGTATTACTTATGTGGAAATACCAGGCACGGACACCCCGTTTATTGTCCATGTCCGTTCAATGGGATTTGAGGAAACGGTGTTCTCTACACTGGGCGTGCCGTTTCGCTGGGAAACTTGGCAAGATAAATGTGCTGCCGCCGATGCGCTGGATGCCCATCTTGATGCGGGGCGGCCTGCGCTTCTCTTAACTGATATTTTTTACCTTCCTTATTTCAAGAGCAGTACACATTTCCCCGGTCACGCCATCGTCGCCTGGCAGCGAGCCGAGAAGGGCGAGACGATGCTCGTTAGCGATACCGAGCGCCCAGGGCTTTTAGAGGTGCCTCGTGACAAGTTGGTTGAAGCCAGATTCTCCTTGTCGCCACCCTTTATCCATCATGGTTCATTGTTCGCACCCGAAAGTGTTTCGGTTCAGGTGTCTGCCGAGAACGTGCGCAGTGCGATTGTGAAGAATGCAGATAATCTCCTGCAAGGAAGCAGGAATCACGGTATTCAAGCGCTAACAACTTGGATCCAGGAACTTCCTCGCTGGAAGGCAGTGGATAAATGGCAATGGTTGCTCCGTTTCGCCTATCAAGTGATCGAGAAGCGTGGAACGGGGGGCAGCGGCTTTAGAGCGATGTATTCAGAATTTCTCGATGAAGCGAGTGAAATTGTTCCTGAAATACATGAGGCAGGCTTGGTCGAGTTGATGCGAACGAGTGCTGCGGCATGGTCCGCTCTGGCTGATTGTCTGCGAAAGGGGTCCGAAAGTGAAACATTCCCTGAAGAGGCAATAACGGACGCCATTGAATCTGTGCGTGTTGCAGAGACCCGGTATGCGGATGCCGCTTCAACATTCTGATAAAAAGTTGCTAACTATGACAGCTGAGACATCACTCCCGAGAGAACTGCTTGCCGCAAAGGCTTTTTTTGGTTCAGGGCATCCGTTGTTCAGGGTTTTTGGTATCGCAATGGATGACATTACCAAAGATGGCGCGGTAATGAGCATGCCTTGTGTGGAAGAGGTTTGTGATCAACAGGGAAAGCTTCATCGGGGAGCCATCGCTACCTTGCTTGATACGGCATGTGGTTTGGCGATTTTTGTGCGCCTCGGCGACATGCGCCCAATTGCGACAATTGACTTGCGCGTTGATTTCATCGCTAACCCCGAGGCTGGCGAAGGGGTGGCATGTAATGTCACCTGTTTTGCAGTTGAAGAAAATATTGCCTATGTCCGTGGAGAGGCATTTGGGCGTGATGGCGGCAATTTGCTGGCGTCGGTATCAGGCAGTTTTGCGATAGGAACGGCAGGCCCGTCCTTTGATCAATCTGTGAATCCTAGCAATAAGAGAGCCCCCTCCAAGAAAAAAACAATCGATGATGAAGGAATCATCAGCTTCGAAACAGAAAGGGTAACCGCTCTCTCTACTGTGGTCGGCGATGTATCACCATACGAAAAATTTCTTGGTATGACGGCTTCGGACGATAACGGCGAAGCAACCTATAAAATGCCGTTTCGCGAGCAGCACATTGGCAACCCTCTGATCAAGACTTTTCATGGCGGTATTATCGCAAGCTTCGCGGAGCTTGTTGCTGGCGCGCACTTAACAGCGAATCAGACTGAACAAAATAAGCCAGTATGTTCAAGTATGACTCTGGATTATTTGCGCCCGGCCTTTGCGGGTACGTTGGTGGCCAAGCCGAACATTATTCGTGAAGGAAAGCGCTTCATTGTGGTTGTTGTGGATGTGTTTCTTGATGGCGCCCAGGTTTCCCGAGGTCGCTTCATTTATAAGAGAGCCTTCGCTTCCAGCTAATCCAATCTATAAACAACCCTCCCCCCTTCCTTTTCTGCCTCAATAGAGGAGTTCTGTTATGTATATTTCACAGACTTTGCGCCGTGCGGTTCAATTAAACGGCCAAGGTACGGCTACCGTTTTTGCTGGTCGGCGGCAAACCTGGCGAGAGTTTGAAGACCGTATCGCATGCCTTGCTAACGGGTTGCTAAGTCTGGGCATCAATGCGGGTGACAGGGTTGCCATACTGGCATTAAACAGCGATCGCTACCTGGAGTATTTCTATGCAGTGCCGTGGGCCGGTGCGGCAGTGAATCCCGTCAATATTCGGCTCGCACCACCTGAAATCGCCTATACCTTGAATGACTCAGGTTCTAAAGTGCTTTTCGTTGATGACACCTTTGCAGCATTGCTGCCATCCCTACAGCCACAGCTTGAGTCTATCAAGCATGTTGTCTTCATGGGTGAGGGTGAGTGTCCACAAGGGTGTATTGATTATGAATCCCTTGTCGCCAACGCCGGTCGAATCCGTGACGCCAATGCTGGCGGTGACGATCTGGCGGGGCTGTTTTATACCGGTGGTACCACTGGGCGGTCAAAAGGCGTGATGCTGAGTCATGACAACCTGGTATTCAATGCCCTGAACGTGGTTGCCGAGATGGGCTATGACAGTGACACCATATATATGCATGCCGGGCCCATGTTCCACTTGGCTGATATGGCCAGCACGTTTGCCGTGACACTGGCTGCGGGGACACATGGCATTGTTCCTCGCTTTGATGTTGATGAAGTGCTGGCTTTCATTGAGCAGGAGAAAGTCACGAACACCCTGTTGGTGCCGACCATGGTCAATCTTCTAGCCTCATCTGGGCGCATCGCCAATTACGATGTCAGCAGCATAAAACGCATGCTGTATGGCGCCTCGCCAATGCCAGAGGCGGTATTGATTAGTGCTATGGAACAAATGCCGACAGTGTCATTTGCTCAGGGCTATGGCCAGACCGAAGCTTCCCCAATCATTACCTCACTCGGGCCAGAACATCACATTCCCGGCGGAGAAAAATTACGTAGCGCCGGTCGCGCAGCACTGGGTGTGGAGGTGGTGGTGCTTGATGAAAATGATCAGGTGGTATCTCAAGGTACGGTTGGCGAAATATGTGCGCGGGGACCAAACGTCATGTTGGGTTACTGGGGAATGGAATCAACAACCGCTGATACCTTGCGCAATGGTTGGCTACATACCGGCGACCTTGGCTACATGGACGAGGATGGATTTGTCTTCATCGTTGATCGAGCCAAGGACATGGTAATTAGCGGTGGAGAAAATATTTTCTCTGTTGAAGTTGAAGGTGCCATTTATAGCCATCCTGAGGTACAGGAGTGCGCGGTAATTGGTATTCCCGATGAACGCTGGGGTGAAGCTGTGCATGCAATCGTGGTGCTGCGTGAAGGAGAGCACGCCAGTGAGGCAGAGATTATCGAACATTGCCGTGAAAGAATTGCAGGTTACAAAGTGCCTCGTAGCGTTGATTTTAAGGCAGAGTCGTTGCCGGTGAGTGGGGCAGGTAAGGTGCTGAAAAACGAACTGCGAGCCCCCTTTTGGGAGAGCAACGGTAAACAGGTTAATTGAGTAATCGATGACCTTGTATTGCGAAATTTATTGGCTTGGAGGCTTCCATGAATCTGGATTTCAGTAATGACGAAAAAGAATTTCGTAAGAGTATCCGACAGTGGATGAAGGAAAATGTGCCTGATGATATTCGGCGCTGTACTGCCCGAGGAGCGATGCCAGACAAGAATATGCAGCAACGATGGGAGCGTTTGCTGGGCAGTCAAGGTTGGCTCACGTCTACTTGGCCAGAACAATTTGGTGGCCCAGGGTGGAGTGCAACCCAGCGGTATATTTTCGATCAGGAACGCGCCTCGGCAGGGGCTCCGCCAACAAGTCCTTTTGGTGTGGCCATGGTTGGGCCGGTGTTATATACCTTTGGTTCTGAAGCACAGAAGGAACGGTGGTTGCCCGGCATTCAGCGTGGCGAAACGCTATGGTGCCAAGGTTATTCTGAGCCCAATGCGGGCTCAGATCTGGCCTCGTTAAAAACGCGAGCCACGCGTAATGGCGACCATTATTTGGTTAATGGTCAAAAAATCTGGACGACACAGGCCCATTGGGCAGACATGATGTTTTGCTTGGTGCGAACGGATAGCACCGTGAAACAGCAGCAGGGTATTTCATTCCTGCTGATCGATATGAAAACCCCCGGGCTTGAAGTACGGCCGATTTATTCAATTGATGGGCATCATCACCTTAACGAAGTCTATTTTACCGACGTGAAAGTGCCTGTGGAAAATTTGGTGGGTCAAGAAGGAATGGGGTGGACCATTGCCAAGTTTCTTCTTACCCACGAACGCACCACCATTGCCGGTGTGGCGGATATTCACTACGAAATCAATCGCCTTAAAAGTGCTATCGATGCGCTACCAACGGAAACAGATAAGCAGTTGGCGGTGCGTCGGTTGGCTGGCTTGGAAGTCGATCTTATGGCACTGGAATACACCAACTTTCGCACCGTTGCTGCCACAGATGAAGGCAAGCCGTTCGGCCCAGAATCGTCAGGACTGAAAATCAAAGGCACGGAACTACAGCAAAGGGTTTCCCAAGCGATGGTGGAAATCGGAGGTTTGATGTCTTTGCCATGGGATAACGAGGAGCCCATTGGGGAGCAAATTTTTAATCAGGCCAGTCGCCGCTATAACTTCCTGCGTGCGTGCACCATCTATGGTGGATCTAACGAGATCCAGAAAAACGTGTTGGCGAAGATGTTGCTCGGATTGTGAGGTGAAAAATGGATTTCAAGTTACCCGAAAATACCACCATGATTGCGGATACCGCGCGCCGTTATCTTAAAGACAACTATTCATTTGACAGCTACATTGCACAGTTGAATGAGAGTAATCACCTTGAAGCGAATCGCTGGCAGGCCATGAATGATTTGGGTTGGTTTGGCCTTCCGTTTGCTGAATCTGTTGGAGGGTATGGCGGCTCATTGCTTGACGTGTGCGCCATTGTTCAGGAGTTAGGAGCCGCGCTTTGTCTTGACCCTTTTGTCGATTTAATTGTTTCCCCCGGCAAGTTATTGGAGTTCGCCAATACGCCAACATCCTTGGCGTTGCTTGATCGCATTATTTCTGGTGAGGCACGTGTGGCTTGCGGTCTTTATGACCGGCATGCCGGTTATCACGTGCTGAACCCTTCCTTGAGGCTAAACGGAGAACGACTTTCCGGGCAGAAGCACGTTGTGTCTGATGGTGGCGTTGCAGACGCCGTGCTCGTCTCCGCTATGTCTGGTGATGAGTTGGCCATTGTCGCGCTACCTTTCGACGCCTGTGACGTTGAAAGATATCGACTGCTCGATGGAAGCCGTGCTGCCAGTTTGACGCTTGATGATGTGCTCATCACAGACGAAATGGTTTTGTGTCGTGGTGATGCGGCAAAGCAAGCGGTTTCTGCCTGGTTCGATTATCTGTGCGCATTGGACTGCGCACGTATGTACGGCGCCTGCCGAGAGGTGTATCAGGCCACTCTGGAATACGCTCGAACGCGTAAACAGTTTGGTACAACGATTGGCAGTTTTCAGGTAATCCAGCACTACCTTGTTGATGCGTTTATTGATCTCCAGCAGCTGGAATCCATGCTCTTGATGGTGTCAGTAAAAGGAGAGAGCGCAAACGTCTGTGAGCGCGGGCGCGCGACAGCGGCGGCAAAGGCTTACTACGCAAACCGGGCCGTTGGTATCACTCAGCAAGGTATCCAGATCCATGGTGGCGTTGGTGTTACGGAAGAGCTGAACATTGGCCATTACTTCCGTCTGGTGACACATGCATCATTGAGTCATGGCGACCGAGAGCACCACATGTCACGGTTTATTCAGGCGGGGGAGAAGCAAAATGAAGTCGTTTGATTTTATCGTCGTGGGGGCGGGCTCTTCGGGCTGTGTTCTTGCCAACCGGTTAAGCGAGTGCGGCAAGTATTCCGTTTGTCTTATTGAGGCCGGCCCCCACGATAATAGCGGTTTTATTAATATTCCGTTTGGACTCATCGGTCTAATTAAACAAGGAAAGCGAAACTGGGGCTACGACACCGCGCCACAGAGTCACCTTAATAAAAGGCGCCTCTACTGGCCGCGAGGAAAAACACTGGGGGGCAGCAGCTCAATCAATGCCATGGTCTACATTCGAGGCCAACAACAAGACTATGATGACTGGGCAGCGCAAGGCGCAACAGGGTGGGCGTGGAAAGATGTGCAGCCGGTATTCAATGCACATGAAAACAATGAACAATACTCCGCTGACAATTGGCATGGTGTGGGTGGGCCACTGAATGTTACCCGAGTCAGGGATGTTAACCCGTTAACCCCGCTGTTTATTAAGTCCGGTGAAGAGCTGGGTTATACCCGAAACGATGATTTTAACGGGCCGGAACAGAAAGGCTTTGGCCGGTTTCAGGTAACACAAAAAGAAGGGCGCCGATGGAGTGCCGCGCGTGCTTTCCTGGATCCTGCACGTGGCCGCGATAACCTGCACATCATGACGGATGTGCAGGTAACCAAGGTGTTACTGGATTGCGGCAGGGCGATTGGCGTCGAAATTTGTGATAGTGATGGTGCTCAATCGGTCATTCGTACGAACAAAGAAGTCATCCTGTCCGGTGGGGCGATCAATACCCCTCAGTTGCTGATGTTGTCGGGTATTGGAGAGCGAGAGCACCTATCGAAAATCGGCATCACCTGTTTGCAAGACTCGCCGGAAGTTGGGGAGAACCTTCAAGATCACCTTGATATGACCGTCATGATCAAGGACAAAAGCCGTCAATCAATCGGCATGTCACCGTTTTTTATACCTCGGCTGATTAGTGCCTTCTACCAGTATTTTCGTCATCGGCGCGGCTTTCTTGCCAGTAACGCGGCGGAAGCAGGGGCTTTTGTCAGCCTGCTCAGCGAGCCGGATCGTCCGGATGCTCAGCTACACTTTTTACCGGCTTATCTTCGAGATCATGGACGTCAGTTGACGCCTGGGTTTGGTTGTACGATTCATGTGTGCCAACTCAGGCCTAAGAGTCGAGGACAGATTCGATTGGCCAATAGCGATCCATTTGCTGCGCCTTTGATAGACCCAAACTATCTTTCTCATCCTGACGATATTCTTGTGCTCCGTGAAGGCGTGAAACTAGCCAGAAAAGTGTTTCACAGTCATTCTTTCAGCTCTGCTTTTGGCGGTGATGACGAACCGGCTTCCAGCGTGGAGAGTGATGACCAGATTGACGCGGATATTCGCCAGCGCGCTGAAACAATCTACCATCCCGTCGGCACTTGCCGAATGGGTAGTGATGAAAAAGCGGTGGTGGATGTCCGTCTGCGGGTAAACGGTGTGAAGGGGTTGCGTGTCGCCGATGCCTCGATCATGCCACTGTTGATCAGTGGTAATACGAACGCGCCATGTATGATGATTGGCGAGCGAGCGGCACAATTCATTCTAGAGGATGCGCAATAAAGATCGGCTAGAGAAAAGCTATGATAAAAGGTGTAATGCCGGAGTTGCATGGAAGCAATTCCGGCATTTTTTTGTGTGTCTTTTAGCAAACGGTGGTGACAGAGTCGTCAACTATTCAGAGGTTCCCTAAACCCCCTTGAGCATTATTATGCCGCCGGATTGCTATACAGCTCATGCAGTTGGCCACCTTCAGCGAACAACTTCTCACGCCACAGTTTTTCCAGCCCTTTGGTGTCATGTTGATCAGGGTGGAAATCCGGCTGAATGAACTCAGGAAGGCGCGAAAGGATTTGCGATACAAACCCGTTACGACCTAGCAAAATATTCAGACCTTTAACATTATCGCTGATGTTGCCGAGCTGGCCGTCTTTGACAAGCATCCAGCTCCAGGTGATGCCCAGCATCGGCAGCAAGACGACCATCGAGGCGAGGGCTGCAGCCACGCGCTCTGTACGGCTGTTACCAATAAGCTCATATACGTCGTAGGCAACAGATTTGTGTTCCAGCTCTTCGAGCGCATGCCACTGCCATATTTTGAGCATTTCAGGGTCTGCCTGGCGTACAAAATTCTCGTCTTCAAGTAGCTGCTCGGCGAGAAGCGCAGTAAAGTGCTCCATAAACGTGGTGGCGGCTAGCCGAGTGCTCGGCGGCAACTTCTCTAGTATGGCCAAGCCAATTTTGACAAACCGATCTGGCGACTGCATGTCATAGCCGTACTCGGCGAGAATCTGGTTCAGCCTGTCGTGCTCTCGTCCGTGAATGGCCTCCTGCCCCATGAAGCCCGATATGGCCGCCCGTAGAGATTCGTCCTTAACCTGACCACGAAAGTGTCTAACGGACTCCATGAAATAGCGTTCACCAGGTGGGAAAAAACCGGAGAGCATGGCAAAGAAAGTCGTTGCTGTGGCATTTCCAGCATAAAAATACTTTGGAATGGAATCCGGAAATTGAAAATTGATATGACGCGGTGGAATGCCCACCAGCGCGCCGCTGAGTTTCTTAATGCTTTTTACCGTATTAGACGAGCGCATATCGCCTCCAATCAATAATGTGATAGTTAAAGAGAAAAATGTCAGGCCATGCCCTGATGCGTTTTTTTATTTTTGCTGCTTTGCTGTTTTTTAAACATAATTTCAAGCAAGCGTTGGTAGCCTGTGGGTATCAGTCTCTGTGTGGTGTCCAGCATGACCGCGTCACCGCCTACCAAAACTCTTCGCCGGTTTTTCCGCACGCCTTTCAGGATGGTTCTAGCGGCAGCTTCGGGTGTGGTCATGGCAATTTTTTCGAACATGCTGGCAATCTCTTCTTTGTCGCCCATGTTCATGCTGCCCATGTCTCCCATGCGACTATTACGCGCGATGTTAGTCTTTACTCCACCTGGATGAACGCAAGTCGCGCTGACAAGGCCGCCCGCGATATCCAGCTCTTCACGTAATGATTCTGTAAATCCGCGAACAGCAAATTTTGCGGCGTTGTAGGCTGACTGGGTTGGAACACCGATAATGCCGAAAACGCTGGAGATATTGACGATATGGCCTTCACCTATTTTCTGGAGATGGGGAAGAAATGCCTTTGTACCGTATACGACACCCCAGAAATTGATATTCATCAGCCATTCAAAGTTTTCATAGCTCATGTTCTCGACGGTCTCACCCAGTCCCACACCGGCATTGTTCATGATGAGATTTACTTTTCCGTGTGTTGATACGGTATCTTCCGCGTATTGATAAACCGCATTTTTGTTGCTGACATCAACAACATGAGTGCTGATGTTGACGGCGTAGCCTGCCAGTAATTCGACCGTCTTCTCTAGGCTTTCTTCGCTGATATCAGAGATCGCTAAGTGGCAACCTTCTTTTGCTAGAGCAATCGCCGTGGCTTGCCCGATGCCCGACCCGGCGCCAGTGATCGCCGCGACTTTTCCTGAAAATGATTTCATCGTTGCGCCTCTATATTGATGTGTTGCTCAGAAGTTTTTGGACGAGATTGCGTTTCGTTTTATGTAGGTTTGTCGTTTCGAATTTAAGGTGGCCATCATTCATTTTTCCATAACGAAGCGCCGGCAGGTCGTGAAGATAATCGTTGAGGTTTTGCCAAGGATCTTTGTTGCCTTGGCGTGGCAGGCGGTCATCAGCACGTTGAATGTAGCCAGATCGAAGGTTGAGAAAGTTGACATCAGAGCCACACCCTTCCTCGTCGATAGGGGTCACCTTTTCTGCGCCTGTCTTGCGCATATGCTTGAGAAGCCGACAAACAAATTCGGAGGCAATATCTGCCTTGAGGGTCCAGGACGCGTTGGTATAGCCAAAGACCAGTGCCATATTAGGCACTTTTTCAAGCATTAAGCCTTTGTACATCATGGTGTTTGAGAGATTGACGTGCGTACCATCAACACGTAGCTCTGCGCCGCCCAACATTTGCAAATCCAGACCGGTAGCTGTGACGATAATATCGGCAGGTATCCAATCCCCAGATTCCAGTTTTATACCGGTTTTGGTGACATTTTTTATATGATCCGTCACCACGGAAGCCTTGCCTTCACGAAGCACCTTGAACAGATCCCCCTTGGGAACTGCGCACATTCGTTCCTCCCATGGGTTGTAGTGAGGTTGAAAATGCTTCATGTCGATATCCGGCCCCAGTTGTTTGCGAGCAGCGGCCAGCAGTAATCTGCGGATCGCTTTGGGCTTACGAATCGATAGGTTAAATACGGTTCTCTGCAGCAGGATATTGCGTGTGCGCGCCATGCGGTAAACAAGCATTTCTGGCAGTACTCGGCGCAGGTTTTTCGAGATGAGATCTTGCTCAGGGACGGAGGCAACATAAGTAGGGGAGCGCTGTAACATGGTGACATGCGCAGCGCGGTCGGTCATCGCGGGCACCAGTGTTACGGCGGTGGCGCCGCTGCCGATCACGACAACTCGCTTACCCGTATAGTCGTAGTTATCTGGCCAGTGCTGCGGGTGAATTACGTCGCCGCCAAAGCGATTGATTCCAGGAATTTTCGGTGTGTAGCCGGCGTCATAGTTATAATAACCGGTACAGTTGAGGACAAACCCAGCGGTGAAAACTTCTTCTTCACCGGTTTCCTCGTTCAACGCGGTAACCGTCCAGCGATTGAATTCGCTGCTCCAGTCCTCGGCAGTGACTTTCAGGCCAAAATGAATTTTCTTGTGGACCTGATGATGCTCAGCGGTTTCTTCGATGTAATTGCGAATAGAGGGGCCATCGGCAAGCATCTTGGTGTCTGTCCAAGGCCGAAAGTTATAGCCGAGTGTGAACATATCGGAGTCCGAACGGATGCCGGGATAGCGAAATAAATCCCAGGTGCCACCAACGCGCTTGCGTCGCTCAAGGATGCCATAGCGTAGATCTGGGCACTTGCGGCTTAGGTGACAAGCCGCACCGACGCCGGAAAGGCCCGCGCCAATGATCAGCACGTCGAGGTGTTTATGTTTCATGGTGTAAGTCTCCGATCGGTGGAGCGTATGTGATTTCCTTGCGGGTCAAGGTGCTGAAGAAAGTCCAGCACTGCTCCGGTAAAAATACTGTTGCGGTCACCCGCTACCATATGACCTGCTTGATGGATTACTCGGTACTTGGCATGTGGCACGAGGGCTAATAATTCCTGGGCTCCTGCTTCGCTGAGTACATCACTGTGATGGCCGCGGATGAGTAATATCGGTAATTTGAGTTTGCTTGCTGCAAGATTGAGTCGCGCTCGGCCGAACATGCCTTCATTTGCTTCAGGGATTACCGCATGATCAAGAAACGCAGGATCCCAGTGCCAATGGAGACGGCCATTAGCGTCCTGGCGGAGGTTTTTTCGCAAGCCCTGTGAGCTTGATGGTGCTTTTCGTGTTGGGTTATAGGCAGCCACGGCATCCTGAACCTGATCCAGAGAGTCGAAACCGTCAGGGTGGCGGCGCATGAACTCAATCACCCGGCGAACGCCTTTGGTCTCAAGCCGTGGGGCCACATCCACCAGTACCAGACCTCGACAGGGCAAGGGGGGCTCCTCCCCAAGGGTAAGCATGGCCGTCAGTCCGCCCATTGACGCTCCCACGATATAAGGTGATGTGGGAAGTGATTGGATGATGACGCGGAGGTCTGATACCAGCGCGGTACCGCTGTAATCACCTTCAGGGGACCACTGGCTTTGACCATGACCGCGGGCATCAATGCTGGTAGCGCAGTACCCGGATCTGGCCAGAGCTGTTGCCGTGTGCGCCCAAGCATGACGGGTCTGTCCGCCGCCATGAAGCAGGAGCACCTGCGGTGACTTCGGATCTCCGAACTGGGTTGCACTTAGAACCAATCCGCCGTTTCCCAGGAACTGTATGTCCCTGCCAGATTCCGGTGAGTGCTTTGAACCGCGCCAGTTAAGGCTTGCGGGGCTGTCGTGAGGATGCATCATTATAGACATTTATTTATTTGGCTAAACAACCAAATAATAGCGTTTCATCTACACAAAGAAAAGTCCTATTTGAAGATATAGATGATCATTCAGCGGTGTTGTATACGGAGAGGACAGAAAAAAGCCCCCATAAAGGGGGCATGAAAGTGCATAGGCACTAGGGGAACGGCTTAAAAATCTTTTACCGGCAAAAAGGTGAAGGTCAGGTCTACGCCAAGGGGGGGGACTTCCAGCTCGATACCCGCCAAGCCGATGCCAAGGAGGTCAATCTTGGCCGGTATGATGAGAGGCTCCGGGTTGCGGACTTTCAGAATTAGACGGCCATCGTCAACAAAGCGAAGAGGGCCTTCCAAGGTGACTCCGGTTATTACCTTGCTGCGGATGTCATGTCCAAGCTCAATAATTAGCCGTGGCTCTAACTCTGGTGCATCCACCATGAGATCAAACGTAGTACTGAACCAGGGACCATCCGGGGTTTCGGTGATATAGCCCGTAATGGGGTGATTGTTTTCGTATCCCAACCGAAGGACCAAAGGGCCAGTGTCTAGCGGAATTGTGATTAACCCGAGTGCTCGAGCTTCCAGAAAGACACTGGTCGTTGGGAGAACGGTAGGGAAGACTTTGGCAATGACGGCGCCGGTGACTTCATTTGAGGTCATTGGGTCGCTGTCGATGAGGCGTCGGTTGATGGTGACATCCGGCTCATACTGGCTTACCCCGGCTTGCAAGGCGCCTGACCCGATAAAGGCAAATTTCTTTTCCGGGCAATCGTCGCCTATACCACAGCCAATGTTGGCATTGGTTATTACACCTGATTTACTTTTGAGCCTAAGCTGCAGATAGTTGGCATCGGCAATGGCTCCGCCGTTACCATCGGGTAGCGCGCCTTGCTCTTTGTCATCGATGGTGAGGTTAGCGTTAACATCTGCTACTGGGAGAGAGCGTAAAGATACGCGAGTGATCTGATCCTCTTCCCCAGTGATCACGAAGTGATTTGTTAGCTCAGGACCTCCCTCTCGAAGCCCCGGAGCAGAGGAGCTGGACTGAGAGATCTGGCGTGTTTGTAACGGTGCGCCATCAGCTGAGCATATTGCATCGATGCCACAAGCAGGAGAGTTTTGCTCGGAGTGCAGGGTGTAGCGATAAAGCTCGCCAATCTGCCAGGGGTTGTCCGGAAAAAACTCGATTCGCTGGGCAAGCACCTTGAGACGACCATTGATGGGCTCCCATACGGTGTTTTCGCTATCAAAGTGCTCAACAACAAAAGTCTGGTCGTTGACTGTGTCTCCGTCGATAGTACGGCTGAAGATAACCCGGATACTAAAATCCTTAAAGAGGTTTGGTACTGGATAAAGCGGGTCGGTATTTTTGCCGCCCACGCATCGACCGTTCCGCCAGTTTTCGCGTTCGCCGGTAAGAACAGCCCCGGTTAGTGCGCATGGGTAACCAGGGAAAACAGCGGAGACAAGTGGTGCTCGTAATTCGTTGGCGTTGCCATTGGGAAGAACTAAGTCCGGCAAACGAATGTCTAGGGTCTTGTCATCGTTAAGTGGGGCTCCCTGAGTATCTCGAAGCAGGCTGGTAAGAGTGATCTGAATGTCTTTATCGTGTTGAAGGATGTCTCCACCGATGATAATTGTGGCGCCATCGTGCCTCATGGGAAAGTTTTGTTCTATGCCATCAACTGAAATCTGCAAAGCGCCGTCAAGAAAAACTGAAGCCGGGTCCAATGGTTTGTTGAAGTTCAGGATAACGGGGTCACCAGGCCTTGCATTGGGTTGGAATATTTCCCCCGGTGCCCAAGACTGGAGCTGCAAGGGCCGAGTGTCTTGGCTTGGGGTAGGCGCTTGGCGCTGGTTCTGATAGGCCTCCATGCGGAATGAGAGCAGACCGGATGCCTTCTCCAAGCCCAGTACTTCAGGTTCAACCACACTGACCGCATCCAGTACCAGTACACCATCCTTTACAACGGCTAAACCCGCTACCTGAACATTAAGCAGGTTCTGGCTGAGAGCCGCATTGGACTCTTGACCTGCTGCAGTCATTGCTGCGTCCATATTAAGCAGGGCATAGCGGGGAACCGATGGGGAATCACTGAATGGATTCGGGATCAGATACCCGTTAGCGTCGCTGAGTATCGTGATGGTGACTTCACCGGTTTCCAGCCCGGACGGTATTTCGCCCAGTATATTAACGTCCACGGGGGTGCCTCGGAGTACGGAACCAGCGGGTACTCGCAGTGGAACGGCATTAGGAAAGTTGGGAGCAAAAGCCAGATCTGCAGCCAGGTCCCCGTTCAACCCGGTAAATGATTCATCTCCCAGCACAAAGGATTGTACTGGAACCTGATTGATCGGGTTGCCGGTTAAAGTTGACACTAGTTCAGGTTGCTCAGCTCCAAGACTGCCAACTTTGAGAACGGATGTCGCGCGGGGAAGTGTCGAATCAGGAATAAAAGTACGATTGTATTCCGGTAGCTCAGCGCCGGTTGTTTGAGCGAGCAAACCCGTGATGGTTAGTGTGTGCTCAACGGGTTTCAGGTCTTGATGAGGGTCAAGGGTTAGGTGGCGGCCCTGCAGGAATAGGGATGCGGGCACCAGCTTGCCTAGATTATCACGAAGTTGAATAGATCCATCTTCATCATATTCTGTGCTTGTTGGATCAATCGTTTGATTGAACGACATCCTGAAGGTGCTCATGTCATTGGGGTGACTGGCATCATCAATCGATTCAAGCAATGAAGGCTGGTCCAAAGGGGTGGCTGAAAGCAGCATAAAGGGACCGGTTCCCATGCTTTTCGATGCGCCCGCTTGATTGCCTGCAGTACGAAACTGAACCTGGGCTACGGAGTCGTTATCAATGGATCCCAAACCATCACCGTTGACAACTAGATGGTACCTTTCAGCCGGGAGCAGGCGGGATTGAGGGTGCAGAGCCAATCCTCTGCCGTTGTCTATTACTTGATAGTCAACCATGACACTGCTGCCATCTATATCGCTGATCAGTTGTAGTCGGGCATCAATGTCATCAATTACCGCTTGATCTAGCACGCTAGAGAAGCGCAGGACCACAGGCGCGGTAGGTGGCACTTCTGTCTGGCCGGGATATGGGTAGGAAAAAATCAGTGTATCCGGTGTGCTCCATTGATTGGTCACATTGCCCTTGTCGCCACCGCAACCTGTCAACTGACTTGCTATGACTATGGCCACGCTAATAAACAGTGTGCTAATGATGTGTGATTTTTTATTCATTGCTCTTCTCCAGGTATTAATCGCATGCATGCTGTTAAAATTTCAGCGATAGGGAGGAAGAAAATACGTTTATTTCACCATCGGCCCGTACAGTCTCGTAAGGTGACGGATCGGTGGGAGAGTTAATGGAGGTTAATTCGAAATCAGCCTCATCCAGCATTTGATACTGGTAAGCGAAGGCAACCTCCAGCGGCATATTAATTACCGGGGCACTGGCTATCCGATAGCTTGCGCCTAGCCCGAAAACTTTTTTATCTGTGTCCAAATAATTGACGTCTTGGGAGCGGGTGGACTTTAAGGGTGACTCCTCCAAGGCTGCGCCAGCAAAGAGCTTCATGGATTCCGACCACTGATAACTGATGCCAATACGGGGAATAGTGATGTCGTCAAACGCGAGATTGGCCTGGTCTCGAACAGTGTCACTCGCAAACTCGCGTCCGAGCGCAGACCATTTGTGCTGCTCGATGCCTGCCGTCAGTTCGAATTGTCCTACTGGAAGCAAAAAGGCTGCACCGAGAACCTCGGGCTGATAAGTGTCGATTGTACTCAGTGCCAGACTCAGACCTGGTTCGGGTATAACCCCTGGCACAACCACATTGGCATCGACTGAAACTTCGTAACTACTTTCACCGCGCCAAAATAGTGCGAATTCCAACTTGTCCATGCCGAAAGGCATGCACTGACTGGTACCGCAAAACATTTCGCCAGAGCGGATGTTGATTCCCAGGGCCGGCGATAGTGACGGAGATGCTTCGAGAGAAAGCTTTTCTGAATCAGTGTTGCCGCCAAGGTCGGAGACTGTTTCCAGGTTTGCTTTGGCTTCCAGGGTCAGGCGCGCAGATGCGCCGACGTCGACGCCTCTCAGGATATTACTAATGGCACCACCAAACGCGAGATAAAGTGGCTGCGATTCATAGCGTAGAAACTGCCCTTCCTGGTTAGTGTTCGCTTGGTATGGCAGCAGGTTGGATGAGTATTCGTCAACGCCAACGTTAAGCCCGAAATATATGGGCTTGTCGATACTTGAGATGCCGGCTATGCGACTTTTGAAACCGATTAATAATAGTTCGGAACTGGTATCGGAGAGCACATCATTCTCGCGTGCTAAAGGCGCGGCTCCCCCCAGGGATTTAGCACGTAATTCCTGGTCACCATATTGCACGATGACGCTCAGCTCGCCTTCCGGTGAGCCGGCCATGGCTGCTGGGTTGTAATAAACCGACCAGCTGTTGGATGCAAAAGGGCTGAACGCCAAGGCGGTGCCGGCATTCATAGGGCCTAGCCCATAATTAGTTGCTCCGTCGCCAGCTCCCGCAATGCTTAAACCGGGGAGTAGTGCGGCTCCGCAAGCGAAAAAAAGAAAAGGCAATTGTTTTGTTTTTGTTGAAGACATTATGAGCTCCTGAGATATGTTGTTCTAGTTCTTAATATGGTTGGTTGATCAACCAAAATTATCGAAAGCTTTGATTGGTGTATCTATGACTGTGCTGACTTCTTGCCTTGTCGCTCCGATATTTCCCGCATTAATGCGTATTACACCGCCGTCGCCTAT
Organism: Alcanivorax sp.; assembly: GCF_040119285.1. GTDB lineage: Bacteria > Pseudomonadota > Gammaproteobacteria > Pseudomonadales > Alcanivoracaceae > Alcanivorax. The sequence continues at coordinate 257 of NZ_JBEDTY010000033.1, read as the reverse complement.
GACGAGATGCAGTGCCCTATTGCCGATTAGGGGTGAGGCCACCATCTGAAGTAATGCCTGCTGTGGATGAATTCCAGGCACACCCATAGATAGACGTCATCTGTATGTTTTTCCGAAATGGTCCTCACTGGTTTGTGTCCCGAAGCCAGCATGGTTGCCCAGTTCACTGAACCGGTAGTGCTCCATCGGTAAATGTTTGGCCCGCCACAGCATTTCCAGAGAGGTAGAGGGGCGCAGCATTGGCGCGTCACCATGGT
>NZ_JBEDTY010000031.1:0-25157 GCF_040119285.1 Alcanivorax sp. | reverse complement strand
GGTGACGAGTCTGCTCTACCGCTTCACGCTTGAACTCGGGGCTGTACTTCTTTCGCTTGCTCATAAACACTCCTTGGGCACAGTGTGCCTCTTTTTAGAAGTGTCCGCAGTAACGGGGTAGAACCCAGGTGCTACGGCCCCGAAAGAAACGTGGTGATGGTCGTGAGTACGATTTCAAGAGAGACGGCGCGGTACCGGCCCTAACGCTGGTCCCCGACAAGATACGCCAAAAAGGAGTGTTGATCGATTGGTATCCCCGCATCCAGTCTCTTGAGTCCAGGAGTGGAGTGCGGCTCGGGGCCAAGGAAGAAACCGTTTTCGAGGACGGCCACCTGAGCTTCCTGGACTATGATGATCTTTTCTTCCGGCTTGAGAAATTCAAGCGTGAGCGCACCTGGCACAATCTCAATATATCCAAGTCCATGATCAAAACGCTGCTGGCTGACCGGACCTGGTACAAGGTCGTCGTGCCCTCAGGCAAGATGGCGTTTTCAGATTTTGGGAACGTCGCGCTCTGGCAAGAGATGGCGGCGGAGCTACTGCATAAGTTCGCAGAAGAGTACTACAACTACTGCAAGGCAGCCTTTATCGAGCCACGTCTTGAGCTCAGGGAGATCGGCGTTAAGGACGGAAGCTTGCCCGAGACTGACGAGTATCAGTTAATCGTCGATGCCAGCGAAGCGGCACTCATTAACGACATCCAGAATCTCACCAGCGAGATAGCCACTGGAAAGGCCGGTGTTTTACGCGCTGGAGACTTGAAAGGCTGCTTGTTTGGCGCGCATCTCTACGAGCCAGTGCTTCATGTGGTCAAAGGAAGCAGGATCCAGATTGCACCGGTTTCGTTGAATGAAAGTGAGTTCCAGTTTCTGGATGATCTGCGCCTGTATATCGAAACGGATCAAGCTAGGCTGGCAGAGGAAGGCATTGAACTTTTCCTGTTACGTAATGAGAGCCGTGGACGCGGGGTAGGCTTCTTTGAGGCGGGGAATTTCTATCCTGATTTCCTGCTATGGCTCGTTAAAGACGGCAAGCAGCATCTGGCGTTCGTCGAGCCTCATGGCCTGCAGCATGAAGGCCCTGGCCATAAAAAGATTGAGTTTTATCAGGTCATCAAGGATATCCAGGAAAGGCTTGCCAGTGAGGACGTCATACTCAACAGTTTTATTGTCACGCCAACGCGGTTCGGCAAGCTTAACTGGGGTAAGACGATCAATGAGCTGGAGGACATGCATGTGCTATTTATGGAGGATCAAAGAGACGCTTATATTAAGTCAATAATTGACCGTATGGTGAAATAGGCAGAAGGGGTGCTTGCCGGATTGGATGTGTATATAAAATCAGGGAGCCGCACTTCTTCAATCAAAAGTCAGCTTTTGTATTGTCTTGCATTGAAAATAAATGGTTTTTTTGGTGAGTGTTTTTCGCCTCTCGGCGCTGATGCCAGTTCGCGGGTATGGCGGACTGCCTCGGCGGTGAGGCACTGCAGTGCCGGCTAAGTAGAATAATAAGAATGACTGTGAGTAGGGAGTCCCACAGTGCAGTTAAGCCAGTTTGTTACCGATTACGATGAGAGCCTGCTGGGCGATACCTATATCGATCCCCTGGGTGTGCTAGTTATCTGGTCCGCCTTTGGTGGCCATGTGTTCCGCAACCGGGTGAATTCCATATCCAATGATGTGCGCAATTACACCCTGAATCTCATGAATCACCGCATCATTCGTGACTTGATAGATGATGACTCGGTGGTGGTTTCCAGAGCGCTGGAAAATGCCATTGGCGACAAGCACAGCCTGAGCTTTCGGCAGGCATGCCTGATCTACCTGGAGAATCTATTTTTATATTCGTTGATCAGCGCTGAAAGTCGGGCGGGTGTGGAGACCGGTGGGATTCTGGGCGGTAGCAAAGGGCGGAAGGCTTTCGAGGAGAGTAAAGGCAACCCGGAGCTGATGCTCAGTCACACCAAGGACGCACATTTGCTTGTGCGCCAGCTGAGTTTGGGCGTAGGGGGTCGCTACAAGACCCCATTCATGGAAATCGGCTTTTTTGACACCCATTACCACTACCATCTCCCCGAAGCAGACGGGTTGTGGGAACGAGCTGATCAGCTTTTCAAGAAAAGTGATCGTTTGAGGTCGGTTTACGACGCCGCCCGCGCCCATTTGGCGTCTTTGATAAACGCCAGCACTACCAAGGCCTCAGTGCCTCCACGTCATTCATTTGCCGACTTGCCTGGAAGTCTCAAGAAAGCGTACCAAGATGCTTACGCATCGCCTGGCAGAGTGGGGGCAGAGACCCGGGCCTTCTGGCTGGAGCTAACAGGCCTGGATTGTGGCGCTGCAGGTGCCTTGCTGCATGAGCTTGATGAACACGCGGTCGATGGCGGCGAGGAGCAGCTCGTAGATGAGCAGTTGTTTAAGCTGGCTGAAAAGCGGTGCCGCAAGGCGGGAGACGACGATGCAGTCCGTATAATTCAGCATATTCTCACCTTGGAGCCCTTACTGGCTGAGGTGGATCTTCTGTTTACGCTGTCGCTGCACCGGCGCAATCAGCGTATGGCTGAGGTGGAAACCTTGTGGCGGGAGATGGGACGGGACGAGACGACGCTACCCAAACTGGCAGGGCGGATTCGAGAGTTTTCCAGCTTGATCGGGGCCATTAAGGGCACGGCGAGGGCCCGCCTTGAGCAACTGCTTCAGGTGGCGTCGCTTGGCACACTCGAAGAGCAACTAAGGGCGCTGCTGGAGTATCACGCAAGCGTCATGCGTAGCCGAGGCCAGTTCCCCTGGGTGGCTGCCAAATCAGCAGATTTGATTCAGGTGGAGGCGCGCACACAGCCGCTCCCTGACAAGGATAAGCGTGCTCCAGGGCATTGGGTGAATCATTACTATCTTCCCCAGTTCAGGAATCTGGTGGATGGCTTTCGTGGGGTGCCGGCATGATCCTGCTGAAAACTTTCGCCAGTCAGCTAGCCGCGTGTGGTGATCTCAAGCGAGTTTGGCTGACAAGCTTCAATATTGATATCGAGTTCATTGAGACCTATATCCTGCCAACCGTGCTGGGCGCAGAGATTCCCCGTACACGAATGGATTATGAAGCCCTGCAGTTGGAGCTCAATGAGCGCGGCATAGATTTTCGGGTGTTCTGCGATAAGCGCTTTATCAGCACTGACCAGAATAAGCGCACTTTGATACCGGTTCATGGCGTGTCTCCCAACAAACAGGAGCCCGATGGTTCTGGCATAGCGGGGATGCGTTTCAATGAGGAAAGCCTGTTTCATCCCAAAGTCATCTATATCCAGGGTAAGGATGGTCGCGTCCTCGGCTCTGGCAGCGCGAATCTGAGCGTAAGCGGTTGGGGGCGAAATCGCGAGGTGTTTCAGTTCGCCCCCCTGGACGAAAGGGAAATGTATCGTTCGGTGCGGAATTTTTTCCAGGTCCTCTTCCAGAATGTTGATGAGAGTTGCCCGTTGGAGGAAAGGAGGAAGTTTGAGCGAACTAAAGCAAGGGCGAAGTTCTGCCATAGCTTCCAGGATGTGTCCTTTCTCGATCAGCTCCTGGGCGATTGGCAACACGAAGAGTTGGCCATCTGGTCTCCCTATTTACCGAAAGACCTGGCAGCACTGATTGATACGGTCAGGGCGAAGTTTGAGCAGCCTGATCTGCATGTGCATTTGGTGGCAGATCGTGTGGAAGGGCGCTACCTGCGGACCAGCTGGAGTGAATCACTGCAGGCGCTTGTCGATGACGGGGCACTTACTTTCCACCAATTCCCTGTTGCCGGGGATGACCGCCTTACTATGACCCATGCGAAGCTCTGGAAAACGGATTCCCACCTTGCCATTGGCTCCTGGAATTTCACGGGGCCCGGTGCAAATACAGCCAAGGGCGGTGAAGGGAAAACGGGACAGACCAATATTGAGGCGGGGCTGATCTTTGCCGATGAAAGTGATTTCGGCACCTACTTGGGGTCAGAGATAGAAGTCGATGACGATCTGTTCGCAACAGAATCAGAATTAGAGGCTGAATCGCTCGATGTGCCTGAAGCGTTACCCTTCGATCTGCGGGTGGAGTTCCACTGGGGGGATCTCACTTATCGAATCAGTGGTGTGTGGAACAGGAAGGGAAAGCCCGAATCAGGCTACAGCGTCAAGCTGCCATCTGTGGAGCAACCCGTCCAACTTCACTGGATGCCGCAGGCGCGCAGGCTCAAGCCTGTCGAGATTCCCATATCGGATACCCGCAGCCTGCTGACCGAGCATAGATATGCGATTTTCAGGCAGGGCAAGGCTTGTGGTACTGGGCTGTTGATAGAAACCGCCGTAACTAACCGGCGGGCGCAACAATATGGCGATTTGAAATCGCTCCTGGATGCGATGGGCTATGAGGGCGCTGAACCGTCCCTGGAAGATGCGGATTTCCGTGTGCGGGAGGGTGAGAATGGCGAAACCCGAGTGGATGGCCTCTTCTACAGTAACGATGATCCACAGGCCTTGGATGCGCCATCAGGGCTGGGTGACATCAGTTATTTTCGGCTGTTTGCGGCAACGTTCCAGTATGCGGCCCACTTGCGTGGCATTGAGTCTATGCGAGGGCTGGAACAGTGGGCATTTACACGGCCTGGTTGCCTTGAGGAACTGGTGATGAAGGCTCGTGAACGTATCGACAATACCGAGCGTTCGGTATTCAACTGGTTTCTGGCCATGGAAGTCAATGAGCTGTGCGAATTGGCGCGCAGATGCCGTAAGGCCCTGATCCCGGCAGACGAAGGTATTCATCTCGCACGCTGGAAGGATCTCAATGTTGCCATACCCAAGTTGCCCAAGGGAGTAGACAAGCGCTATCGAAAGTTATTGCTGCAAGAGTATAAAGGCATGCGCCGCAGCTGGGGGATCGTATGACGTTACGAGACCAGGATTGGGGGTTGCTCAGCCCAGAGGTGGTGAGCGATTCCATCAACTTTGAAGGCCGAGATCCTGATTGGCGGTACGCATCTGATAATCGCGAGTCCATGGCGGCCAAGCAAACGGAAGGCGTCGCTTACCTCTGGAATTTGCTGTCCAGGAGTGGGGTTGCTCTGCTAGCTGACGAAGTAGGCATGGGTAAGACGTTCCAGGCCTTGGGTGTGGCGGCATTACTCTGGAAGATGAAGCCCGGCAGCAAAGTCCTGGTGATGGCGCCGAACCGCGAAATTTGTCGTCATTGGCGGCGAGAGTTTGAAACCTTCGTTCATCGCCATTACCGCGAGCCCGATCACTGTGTAAGGAATTTTGTGGATGGCGGTCCCATTCCTTCAGTGCGTATGTGTTTCAAACTGGATGAACTGGTTGAAACCGTTGAGCAAGGGGCGGGGCATCTTTTTCTGACTACGATTACGGCGCTCAGCGGCCTTGTTAAGGGAGAAGATAAGGGGGAAGGGGACCTCCCAGGCAAGGCTAGGCGTGCAGCGAAACAGATCCGTCGACGGCTCAAGACCACGCTGGGTGATGACGGCTTTGACCTGGTAATTGTTGATGAGGCCCATTATCTGCGCAACCTCGACGGTGGATCGCAACGTGTGGCAGCAGCAAGAGCCTTGTTTGGTGATGAAGGCAATCGCCTGGGTAAGCACAACCTCCTGTTGACTGCGACGCCGAGCCATACCCGCTTGAGCAATGTGCAGGGAATCCTTTCCTATTTTGTCGATCTTCAGGACGTTGATCCAGACGGAAAAATGAACGAATCGGAGTTGGCCAAGAGTTTGTTGCAGCGGTATGGGCTGCGAAGGTTGCGCCTGATGGAGGGCGCTGGCGGGCTTCACAGCAAGCTGCACTACCGTCATGAAAAGCCGGTGTCGTCCGGCTTTGAAAATCTTCCCAATGGGGAAATGTTTTTCGCGCTGTACCAAAAGCGCCTGGTTTCAGATCTGAAGAAGAAAAAGGAAGGCCGGTCCCTCATGTACGGCTACCTTGAAGGCTTCGAGTCCATGGGCCGCAGACCCGAGGGAGATCTGGACAAAAGTGATGGCAGTGAGAGTGACATTGAGGACGCCTACAAGGAGGACTTCTCAAAGGCGAAGGACACAGAGCTTCTGAAAAGGCTGACTCAGGATTACTTCGATACGCTTAACAGCTTCCCGGATCACCCAAAATATGGGGCAATCGTTGGCCAATGTCTGCCTGTTTCCTTCTACGATGACCAGAAATGCCTGACAGATGACAAGCACCTGATATTTGTGCGCCGTATTCCTTCAGTGAGGGAGCTGACGCAACGAATCAATGCTGGATACGATCGCCTTCTGGCTGCGCAGATCGTTCAGGCCTTGGGGCTTGAGTGGAACGACGAGCGAGTCCAGAAATGGGAGCGACAACAATGGTCCAGAGAAGGATTTAAATCCTTATTGAGTGGCTTTGACCAGGACATCGAGTTAGAGGAAGCGTATCTGGAAGACGAAGACGGTAGCGAAGTGACGGATGACAGCGATTATCTGTCCTCCCGCATTGCCGAGCTGTTTGTCGTCAAGAAAGAACTGGGAGGGCAAACGGATTGCGCGAATGTGCGATTGCGATTCGTGAAGCCCGAGAGCCTGTTTTCTTTATTCCTGGAGCCCTCCAGTGACTACCTGGATTCGGGATATCGCGCATTCTATCCACAGGAAGGTAGCCGCAGGCCTGATTACGGCAACGCGGCAATGTTCACTCGTATTTCTGCCTGGAGATCGTCTGTCGCCCTGAAGTCCGCGCTGGGTTCACGGGAGCCGCCTTCAGCGAAGTATGACAATGAGCTAAAGACCGCCTGGGCATTGGTTTATCCGCTACTGAAGAGTGAGAGCCGAAGCAAACTGGACTCCTGGTCGAAAAATGACCGGGAAGTGGCCGAAAACTTTGCCAACTACCTCAAGGCAGGGATGTTGTATGCCAGTCCTGTGATCGTTGAGCTCTATTGCTGGTTTGTTCAATTCAGGCTCAAGCAAAAGGGGCGAAAGGAGAGAGACGTCCAGCTTGCATACAGAAATTTTGTGAAATGGGTGACCCCGAAACTGTCCGGGTCACTGTTGTTGAAGTATTTCGAGTCTGCGCTGAATTCCTTTGAAGCGTTATGTGGGAAAATCGTTGACCATGGGCTGCGTGAGTGGCAGCGAGATTGGACTAGTCTGAAACGGCTCACCAGTCCGGCCTGGTACGCGAGCGGTGAAAACAGCGAGGGTCGTCAAAGGCTGATCCTCGGGTTTAACACGCCTTTTTATCCAAACGTATTGGTGTCTACCTCGGTGCTACAGGAGGGCGTCAATCTGCATATCCAGTGTTATCAGGTGCATCACTACGGACTGGCTGGCTCACCTGGCGACAATGAGCAGCGGGTGGGGCGACTGGACCGATTGTTTGGTTGCGTCAACCGGCGATTGAAGTCAGCGACGGATAGGGATTTACAGATTCACTACCCGTATTTGCAGAGTTCCATTGATGAGGACCAGGTCGGATCATTCATCGAGCGCAAACATCGGGTTGAGGAACAAATGGATGCCTGCCTACAGGTTGGTTTTGACAAGAGTGTTCATTTGTCTTCCGTGGAAGATTGGACGCAGTTTTTACGCACCCCGCAAAAACGGGATGATGCGCCAGTCAAGGATCCATATCCCGCTACATTCGGTGATTCCTGTTCTGTCTCTTATCGCCCCTATGCTGTTCACGATAATGACCAAATCTTCAGTTGGCTAGAAAGTCTGGTTAAGAAGGTTGTAAATCCAGACGCAGATTACTTCAAAGTCATAGATGAAGAAGGGGATACCCGCCACACGCTCTATCTGGTTGACCCCAAGATCGCACGGGACGGTGTCTATCGCCATCAACCCATTTTTGTGAATCTGGAGTTCTCGCCGGAGATGTCCGCATTGATTCCAGATACAGCGTATTTGGTCAGTCTGGTTTCGCCCATTGCGAACAAGTCGGGGCTGGCGAGGTTCTTGAATCAGTCAGACGATCGTTTAGGAGAGCTGGAGTCGAAGATTGCTGCCCTGAACGAGCAGTACGTGTTGCCGAAACTGACGCTGGATGAGAAGTCAGACAATAGCTATCTGTATCTTGCCGCACGCATCGATCTGCCGCTGTTTGTAAAGGAAGGTACCCTTCAGCACCTATCTCTACATGAGGTGCAGATGGCGTTTGACCAATTGAAAGCCTTTTCTGATGAGCTTGAGCTGTTCATTCATGACGGGGCTCAGGACCTGGAGCCAGCTGACGCAGTCTCCTCAGGCCAGTTTGTGGCAAGTGACTTCCGGTATGGGGGGCATCGTAAGATTGGGCATGGAAAGAGATTGGAATGGCAGGAACATGGCTCAACTGTGGGCCTTGCGGCGGGCTTGGAGGCAGACGCGCTGACCTTTGTACGTGACAGGCTGGATTTAACAGATATTCCCTCAGGCCGCCTTATGGCCGTGCTTGTGCTGAACCAGCATTTCCCCATGGTGCGTTTCTCCCAGTATGACGACGGTCTTGAAGCCGCTCTGAATTACCCCGCCGGTGATCTGCAGGAAGAGGAGGGTAGGTTGATGGAGCTGTGGTTCGAATATGTGGTCTCAGGTTTGCAGTAGCTGTGACTCTGTTGCCTGGCTGGACGCGATGTCGGGTGTTCTGTGTTACAGCAGGCGGCCAAGGAGCAGAAGCCGAATGACTATTTAAAAATGTGTGTTGAGGTGTTTGGGTGATATTAGGAAACAATAAGGGCTGGATGCTCTCAGCGGTACTGCCTCCAGCTGATGCCATTTTAGACCTCTTTGATTTCCCGTCATCGTTAACTGGCATCCTCCGATTTGCTGAGAAAGAGTATGGCTGGGACAGGTCGCGCCGTCCCTCCGACAATACCGTCTCGTCGATCCTCAAGGGCAAGGGGGGCCGGTCACAAGACAATTTGCAGCGCTACCTTCAGGCATATATGCCAGAGCTGTCTGTTTCTGAAGATGCCGTTGATGAATATGTGGAGCTGTATGGGAGCGTCTTTCAGCGCCATAAGTGGAAGAGCTTTCTTCAGGGTTTGCCTGATATCGATGTTCTGGGTCAGGAGGTCGCGCCTTGTCTCCAATTCATCCGGGATAGAATATTGAGTGAAGAGGCGTTCCAGAATGAGCTTTGTCCCGGTGGGGTCAGGGAGCTGTCGGTTTATAATCCGCTTTCAGTCTTGTGCCGGTATGTTGAATTTCCGCCTCGATGGTTGGAGGTGCTATCTCGTCATTCAGGTGATTTTCAGTTGTTAGTTGCCTCCGGTGAGATGGTTCGCTCTGATTTTCTTGATATTCAGCTATGCCTGGAGCTTGATTTCATACTGAAGGCGCTATCAGCAATCGAAAACGGGATATTGAAGCAATGGGAGAACATTGAGCCCGATCTTTACTTGCGATTTCCCTTTCTTGAGTCTGATGGTCTGATTAGCCCAATACTGCCGACGTCCGTCGGTGATCCACTTCATGGCCCTTACAGTGCTTTTATGGATCTTCTTGATCATCGATTTTCAGATGAACTAGCTAGCAAGGAATCTTTATCTAGGTCTATACCTATCGCAAATGAAGATGATAAAGATGCAGAATCAGTGCGCGAGACTCAGAAAGATCTGCTGAAGAAATGGCGTAAGGGAAAGGCATACCCCGCGTTCGTGGTTATGTCTGAATTTCTGGATCGAAGGATGCCGAACAGTAGCGCTAAATGGGGTATCCAGATTCTGGAGAGGTGTGCCCGCGCACTGGATCGTTTGTTCAGGACGCATGTTACATATGCCCAGAAGCACTCGGTTGCTGGTTACGAGGAAGTCTTTATTCGGGCTTATGGCAGATATCGTCGAATAGAGTAAGGGGGGGGGTAGTGCCTGTGTGGCACTACCCGAATTCGTCATTTGCCTCTCGGAGGGTTGTTTCCTCTGCCGGTGCCTGACGGGTTGCCGGTTTTGCTGGGGCCGTTTTGAGGAGTCGCTTTGTTGCTCATGGTTGCCTCTGCTAGTTCTTAGTTGTTGGCGACATTGCCGTGGTCAGAGTAGCCCGAGGCGCTGAGCGTTATCAGGGGGGTAGCTGTCTCAAAATAGGAAATGAACCTCAAGAATGAACTCTTAAGCTAAAGCCTTCATTGATGACAGGCCCAGAAGGCGGTTACGAATAAGTGCTGATGAGAATAGTGGTTATTTCTGGCGAGTGTGATAAGGTTCACAAAAAATGAACGGCCTTCAGGTCTAGAAAGGATTCTAGCGGGCACCTTCAATGGTGTTGGCACTTAGGGGAAGGATATGGGGACCCGCCACCACGCACTCAAAATCCGTCAGCGGCAGGAACGGGATGACTACCCGGAAGACCTGAGCCTGCGCGTTCACCGTGTCCTGAGCTGGCTGGATCGGGCAGAACAGAAATTCGATCCGGACAGCCGTTTCATCTTCCTGTGGATTGCTTTCAACGCAGCCTACGCTAGCGAGATTGATGACCGGCAGGGGCTGAGTGATCAAGCCACTTTCAATGCTTTCCTGGATAAGCCCCACACCCTCGATAAGAGTCAGCATCTGAAAGCAGGTCTGGGAAGTCTATTCCGGTGCTATCTTTGGGATGAGAAAGGAATAATCGGCTATGCCATATCGCTGATATTTGCCTTGGTGGCGATTAAAAGAGCATGGAGGCATACTCTTTTACAGCGCTTGAAGTGCAGCTAATCCCGCCGCAGAGCAGGATGTAAGCTTGGAGGATTATGATGGAAGGCGAAGAGTTTAATTCCCCGGGGACAGTTCGGGAATCTATCGTGACCATGGCCGTCGAGTCATGGCGTTTCAGCAAGGTCTATGACCGTCTATTGGGTAAATTGGATGCTGGGGAACGTGGCCGGTACGAGAGCCAATATCGATGGTTCCTCAAAAAAGTCGAAGAATCATTGCAGCAGGCTGGATTGCGACTGGTAAACCTTGAAGGCCAGCCGTTCGACTCCGGGATGGCCGCGACTCCACTGAATATCGACGAATTTGATGCCTCTGACACCCTCGTCATCGATCAGATGCTGGAGCCCGTGATCATGAGTGATCAGGGCTTGATGAAAACTGGCACCGTAATGTTAAGGAAGATAGAGCAATGAAGCATTTTGTTGGCATCGACCTAGGGACAACGAATAGTGCAATTTCCAGCTACGACGGTTCTGAAACCCGGGTATGGAAAAGCCCGGAACAAAACGATGTAACCCCCTCCGTCATCCTGTACGACAAGCGCGGCAATAAGTACGTTGGTAAGCGGGCCTATGATTCGGCACACCAAAGTGAAGGAAACTCTGCGGCCCTGTTTAAACGCCTGATGGGAACCAGTACCCCCATAGAGCTCCCAACTGTTGACATGATCAAGACTCCGGAAAATTGTTCGGCAGAGGTCCTCAAAACGCTATTCGGGTATCTCCCGGAAGAATTACGAGAGAATTCGGATACCGGTACTGTGATCACGGTGCCTGCTGCATTCAACCAGATGCAGAAGGAGTCAACGTTGCGGGCCGCTGAAATGGCTGGTCTGGGCAAGGTGTCGCTCATGCAAGAGCCGGTTGCTGCTGTCATGAGCGTGATGCGCGCTCGGGAAACAGACGGGATATTTCTGATTTTTGATCTGGGTGGTGGCACCCTGGATATCGCCATTGCTGAAAATATAGGAGGGCGGGTATCACTGCTCTCCCATGGTGGCATCGCCATGTGTGGCGGGCGGGACTTTGATCGGGCCTTGGTCGATAGTGTAATTAAACCTTGGCTGTTGGAAACATTTGACCTTCCTGACGACTTTTCTGTAAATAAGCAATACAAGCGGCTTAATAAATTGGCTTCGTGGGCGGCAGAAAAGGCAAAGATTGAGCTGTCTTCCCAAGAGGAAAGCATCATCAGCTTGTCCGAAATCGAGACACGTATGACTGATCTTTCCGGTAATGAAATCTATCTTGATATTCCGATAACTAGGGATCAATACAGTGAATTGATAGAGCCTCGTGTGATGCAAGCCATTGAGGCGGCTAGGGAAGCTCTGAAAGAAGTCTCTTTGAGCTCCCATGACCTCGAGCGTGTGGTATTTGTCGGTGGCCCGACCAATTTCAAGCCGCTGCGTGACAAAGTGGCTTTTGAACTGGGTGTTCCGGGCAACATGGATGTTAATCCCATGACCGCAGTAGCGGAAGGTGCGGCAGTTTTTGCAGAGTCTATTGACTGGAGTAACCAAAGTCGGGGCAGGAAGACGGCCAAGGGCGAGGTAACCTCTAGTGGTCCAATTGCAGTGTCCTTCAAATACATTGCGAGGACTTCGGAGCCTAGGGCAAAAATCATGGCTCTGATCACGGCGGGAAATGTGGATAACGCTGAGTTTCAGATTGACAATATTGATACAGGTTGGACCTCAGGCCGGATCCCTCTGAAGCATGGCGCTGGGGAGGATGTGATTCTGAGTAAATCTGGGGCGAACACCTTCAAAGTTTTTGCTTTTGATGGTGCCGGTGCATCAATCGATCTCAGTGAGGATAAGATTATCATCACCCGCACGGCAGCGACGGTGGATGCAATCCCTGCATCACACTCCATTGGCGTTGAGGTTTTGACAAGGCTTGGAGGTCGCCCTGAGCTGGAATATCTGGTCCGTGCAGGCGATTCTCTGCCAAAGAAGGGCGTAATAAAATTCAAAGCCGCGGAATCACTTAAAGCCGGTGACCCGGGTGCATTGAACTTCAAAGTATGGGAAGGGGAGATCCTCAGCCCAATTCATGATAATCGTGCCATTGGGGTGTTTGAAGTACGAGGTGCAGATTTCAGCGATGGTGTGATACCTGCTGGCGCAGACTTGTTTTTTGAGTACGAAGTCCAGGACTCTGGCAACATCTTGCTGAGTGTTTCCGTACCGAGTGTGGCTGGTAGCTTCGATCATGGGCGCAGCTTTTATTCCCCTCAGGCCGCCAGTACGGATTTCTCCGATGCCACAGCCCTAGTAACCGAGGAAGGCGAGCAAACTCTGATTAGAGTGGAAGAAGTTTCCTCTTCAGTGAATGACCCCCGGGTGGAAAAGGCTAGGCAGGCGGCCCAGGCAGCTGCCAATCTGGATAAAAATAATACGGACACTGAGGTTGCGCAGGAGGCGCGTGAAGCGGTCCTCGAGGCGCGAAAACTGCTGGCCGAGATTCGCAAAGACAATTTGATAGAGATTCGGCTGTTGGATCTGAATCGTGTTGTTGGGCTGTTTAATGATCATGTGCGCGAACATGCACGCCAATCCGAATGCACGTCCTTCGATGCGCTGGTGAAAACAGCTGAAGGATGCATGGCGGAGCCCACCCATGCGTTTGACCATCATCTGGATGAATTGCGTGGCAAGAATTTCGAAATCTTGTGGCGTCAAGACTGGTTCGTGATTGAGCGGTTCAAGGGGATGCTTGATTCACCGCACCTGTATTCGGATCGACAGCGCTATGAAGAGCTTACAGAGATTGGCGTGCAACGACTTAAGGAAAACCAAATTGATCAGTTGCGCCAAGTGATTGGGCAGCTGTATTCCATCATGATTGGTGGTGCCGGCGAAATCGATATGTCGGGGCTCACTAATATCCTTAAGAGTTGACGCGGGTATGGATCAGTGGATTCCAATCGGCCAGCAACTGTCTGATGGCACAGCCATAAGGCGGCTTGCCTCCCAGGGAGATTGTTGGCAAATCTATGTGACGTCTAAACCCTCTCGGATTTTGTTTGCAACCCGGGAACTGGCGGCTACCTGGTTTGATGCAGATCTGATAAATCCAGATATTTTTACCGAATTTGAAATTGGTAAAAAGAATCTCTTGGTACTGGAAAGCCCCAGTCATACCCGCCTGGAGCCGGTGCTGCCGCCCAATCAGCCAGATTCAAAAGCGGAGGCTTACGCTTTTGCTGCTTCGTTTAAGAGCAGTAGAAATATCGCCCCCGGCATCGATGTCACCAATGCTATCTTTGTGGAGCAGTATTCCTGTCTTTTGCCGACCCCGAACCAGACCTCGACAATGCCTGACGATATTCTGTTGGGGGTCTGGCTGACAGGAGGGGTTGAGATATCTTGCAAGGATTTTAGGAAGTTGGCTAGGCTAACTAGCTGGATGAAGGCAACGGACTTAGCGGACATTCTCCGTGCAGCGGGAATGCCAGCGCCAGCGGAGCTAACGTTGATCTCGGAAGGGGAAATTGATGGGCCGGCCGACGAAGGTGTTATCCAGCCGCAGGCGGTAGACCAGAGTAACGAGCCTTTTAGGCTGCCGGGTCGCCCATATCTTGAACAGTTTTTCCATGACCATATCATCGACATTGTAGAGAATTCGGAAAAATACGCGGCCATGGGGATATCGTTCCCATCGGCGGTAATCCTTCACGGGCCGCCGGGTTGCGGCAAAACTTTTGCCGCGAATAAGTTGGCTGATTATCTTGGATGGCCTCGATACGCTATCGATTCAGGCAGTATTGGCAGTCCCTATATCCATGAAACTAGTAAGAAGATCGGGGAGACCTTCGACAGCGCCATAGAAAATGCGCCATCGATTATTGTGATTGATGAAATGGAAGCTTTTCTCACCGATCGTCAGAGCGCGGGCGGCGGCACACACCGGGTGGAGGAAGTGGCTGAATTCCTGCGCAAGATCCCCGAAGCCATCAATAATAATGTTCTCGTCGTTGCGATGACCAACCTGATTAGCACTATTGACCCTGCGATTTTGCGAAGAGGTCGGTTCGACCATGTCATCGAGGTTGGTATGCCCAGTGAAGTGGACGTTCAGCTTTTACTGACATCGCTAGTCGAACGGTTACCGTTGGTTGAGGGCGTTTCTCTTGAGGCAATGGCTCGTGCTCTGGTAGGGCGGCCGCTCAGCGATGTGACCTTCACGATAAGGGAGGCATCCAGGCTCGCTGCGAGGGGGCGTAAAAAAAGGATCGATCAGGAGTGTATTGACACTGCGATAGCATCTATCGACCGTAAGGAAAAAAAGAAAAGCCGGCCGATAGGCTTTGTTTGGGGTGATGATGAGGGTATCTGATGGATATTGAGAGTAATCCATTCCATGTCTTGGCAGCGAACCCACGTGATGATCGCCGGCGCTTATTATCCTTGGCCGAGGAGGCGGGTCTGCTCGGTGACGAAGAGGCTGCCTCGAGCGCCGCAGCGGAGCTGGTGAATCCCAGAAAACGTCTCGCCGCTGAAATCGCGTGGATGCCCGGAGTAAGCCCAAAAAATACAGCAGTGGTATTCGATAAGCTAGTTTCTGATCCTCGTGCGCTGATCAAATCATACTCATCCTCCCTGCTGGCCACCTGCAATATTGTCAGCGCTGCATTACCTAGAATTATTCTTGATGGTGCTCAGCTGGTCGAAACGGCGTTAAAGCTATTCAAGCAATATGATGAAATCGATGCATCGAGCGTGCTGTCAGAAATCAATGCAGACAGGGCGGTCTCTGGTTTTCCGGAGATAACGGACATTCATTTAGTGTCAGAGGAGCTGCAAAAACGTCGTCATTATTTCCGAGCAGCGGTTACCTCGTCGCTTGATAACTTGGAATCACGCGAGCTTGTATCGGTTGTGACCGAGTTGGTTGACATTGCTACTGCCGAAGGAACCACTCATGGACCGAAATTAGTCACGGACGTTGTTGATTTCTATGAGGTCGAAGCCCAGTCATTCCTGAAAGCTGAAGAAGATAATATCGACAAGCTCATCGACCTTATTCTGGATGCTATCAAAGATGGCATGGATGATGAGGTGGTGTGCAAAGCGTTGGACACTTTTGATGCCATCGTGGAGAACTGGGATGCCGTCGCTCAACCTATCCAAGTTTGCGCGCAAAGTCGGGGGGTCGCCCATGAAGCAAGCCATGATCTTGCCCGAAAGATCAGAAACTTCGGTATTGATCTTTTCAATGATCATGAGAAGTTGGAATTCTCAATCAGAATCACCGAGCTTCTGCAAAAAGTGTTTGCTGAGGTTGGAGAGGTGGTGGAGCAGACCCAAGAAGACGCACAGACCCTCCAAAATATCGCCAATCAGGCAATGGTTGCCGATCGTGAGGATGATGCTTGGCGTGAAGAATTGACCTACGAGGCGAAAATTGGGGGCTTCTTCAAAGATACCTTGAGGATATCGCCAGATGGGATTGTCTGGAAAGGACAAACACATCCACTGGAAGCCATTCAGATGGTCCGTTGGGGCGGGACTCGGCATTCAGTGAACGGTATTCCTTCTGGTACGAATTACACAATTTACTTCGCTTCGGAAAGAAATTGGGCCCGTATCGAAACAAAGGATGAGGAAGTCTACAAGCAATTTGTAGATCGGCTCTGGAAAGGTGTCTGCGTTCGAATTCTCACTGAGTACCTCCAGAGCCTGAGAAGTGGCGCTTCGATTAAGATCGGTCCTGTGGTTATCCAGGACAATGGGCTAACCTTAACCAGGAAGCGCATGCTGGGGCCTAACGAGCCGGTATTTTGTTCCTGGCGGGAGATCGTTACAGGTCATGTTGACGGTTCGCTTTTGATCGCAAAAGTAGATGAGCGAAAGGTGTGTGTTCCTCTATCGTACCAGGAAGTTAATAATGTCCACATTCTTGAGCTGGCTATAAATATGGCTAATGAGCGTGGCCTTCAACGCCTTAGTCATGTGCTGGGGTCTTAGTATGGGTGGGAGCGGCAATAAAGGTTTTAAGGGGATTTCGGGGCTCGTTTCGGAGTTGGACTCCGCGGCGTTGAAAGACTCGATGCACCAGAAAAGTGCTGGGCACCAAGTGAGTGGTGTAGATGGCACCAGTGTTTTTTCAGATCCGCAGACTTCTACAGCTAGTACTAAGCCTCGAGAAAAAGGTGCAGGGAATTCGAATCAACCTGGTGGTGAATCGAAAGATGATGCTGCAATTGCAATGGGCATTGCTATTCCTGTTGTGATATTTGTGATCTTGGGGCTTGCGACCTTTGTAAATGAAAATCCAGTTCGCTCTCCAGAACCTCCCCAAGAGAAGGTTGTAGTGTATGGCGAACCATTTCATGTTACTGCGACTGTATTGAATGTTCGCTCTGCTCCAAGTCCTACATCTCCAGTGATCGATACATTGAGTAAAGGAGAGAATATATATGGTTCGAGAAACATGCGAACTAAGACTGACGGTTGGCGTCAGATTCAATTCGGCGCTTTGAAAGGCTGGGTTTCTACTTTTTATCTAAAGCGGGGTACGGCTGAGCAGGCAAGGGTTGAGCAATGTAAAGCAACTTCTACAAGGCCGTTTACGGGACAAATATTTAATCAAAGAGGCAGTGGCTACCACTCGCTCGTGGTCAAAAATGGGCCGAATGAGGATGTTATTGCCAAGCTTAAAGACAAGAGTGGTGAAGAAATAATTTCATTCTACGTTCGGGCAAATGAGACAGCGACGCTGAAGAATATTCCTGGAGGCTATTTCAAGTTTCAGTTTGCAACAGGTAAGTATTACAGTTCGGAATGTGGTGGGAAGTTTATGGAAGGAATGCGCGTTTCTGAAGATCCAAACTACGTACATTACGAGACGACAATTCATGGACATACCCGCTATAGCTCTATTATGCAGTACACACTTACTCAGGTGAGAGGTGGGAATCTCAAAATGAAAAACGTGCCATCAGGGAGATTTTAGACCCTCAAGGTAGCTGTCAGATCGAGTCATAACCATTCCGCTTAATTCTCGATATGCTGCTTTAGGTCTGGCGGATCCTTAAGAATGGCCATTGATTTTTTGAGATTCTCGTCTACTGGGTTTTTGTTTCCTCGCCAGCTTGTTACCCAAGCCAGCGGTGGATTGAGGATGGGATTCCTTGGCTTGGTTTGAGCCCTCGCCAGAAAATTCCTCCACCACCTGTAACCCCTCATCCTCCCCATACTCGAACCAGGCGTTCATCAGCCCTGCCTGAGCAACCTTATCCAGCTCCGTCTGGTGAATCCCCAGATTCTCTCGCCCCTTGGCTTCCTCCCTGGCATGGGTGACGGCTTCTTTCAGTGTCTGATCTGTCCGCAGGGTCAGATCCACGTAGTAGATCGGTGCCCCGTGGCTCTGTGTGGTGCTTTTGCCGCGTAGCTTCAGCTCCAAGGGTAGGGTGGCCAGATTGCCGCCACTGATGGCGTGGAAGTAACGCAGTCGTGCGGCCAGGGTGCGAATGCTGTTGTAGCCGGTGGTCCGGAACACAAAGCAGCCCAGTTCATCGTCATTCCCGATACGGACATAGAGGCGGCCATAAGGCTTGCACAGTCCGTGGCTGCCGTAGTCGCACAGATCCGGAGACGGGCAGTCCAGTGACGACAGACCTTTCTCGGTATGCCGCCGGCATGTCTCCCCGTTTCCTGCACACAGCGGCCTGCCGCTCTTGCGCTCGAAGAAGGTGTACTCCGCTCGCAGGTTAAGGTCCGGGTCATTGAAGGGCAGGGTAACGGGAATGCTGCGTAGCTTCTTACCCTGTACTTCCTGGCGCAGGGCTTCGTCCAGCGGGTGCGGCAACCAGCCGTCCCGGGTTTGGATCTGGGTGGTGATGGTGAATTGGTCGTCTTTCTCCGGCAGACGCTTGCCGTTCTTCTCCACTACACGGCCAATGCTGATACGGCCGATCACGGGTGGCGTAATGGCGAGTCCTTTAATCATGGGATTCTCCTGATGAATAGCAGATGCATGTACTCAGCCGGGCTTGGCCCGGCTGTTATGCTGCTTGGGGCTGGGTAGGTGTTAGGTGTTAGGTGTTGGGACGCACAATGAACCGGCGACTGCCCGCTCTGTGCTTGGGGTAGTGTTTGAGCAGATCAGGCTGGTCCTGCAGCAGGGCTTTGGTGTCCAGGGCGGTGGAGTCCTTGCTGCGCTTCCAGGTCACGGAGCCGACAGTGAAGGTAGCCTTGCTGGCCAGCCCCATGGACTGCTGTATGCGTTGCTTGAGGGTGGATTCCCGCTCGGTCAGTCGGGCAAGGGTGTCACGCAGATCCACCAGCTCATTGAAGTCGCCTTCCATGGCTGGGTTGGCCGTGAGATCTAGGGTTTCGCCTTCATCGCGAGGATAGAGCCCTTGCAGGGCCTTGCCTGCAGAGTCGGAGCCATCCGGGTCTGGTGGGGTATCGGCTTCCACCAACTGCCAGAACTCCCGCTCCAGCTCGTACAGGTGAGCAATCAGTGCCTCATCCCGCTCGATACGGTGAATCTGCAGCTCCTGACCGCAAATCAGCACGGCCACATCGGCAGCCTGCTTGCCGGTGACCGCCAGCTGATGCTGTACCTGGCACTGGATGTACTCCGGAACACCATCCGCCCACAGCTTGGCACCGTGCTGTCCTGTGGTCTTACATTCGAGTATCTGAACATCGTCATTACCAACCACGGCGTAATCCAGGTTGGCCAGCATCCAGGGCTTGTCACCATCCGGGTGCTGCAGCACGGCATTCACCCGCCGTACCTTGTTGCCGCTGATCTTGGCATAGGCCTCGGCCACCTTAGGTTCCAACAGGGTGCCCCAGTACATCGGTGACTGAATGTCATCCGGATCAGGGGCAGATAGCAGGCCGTCGCGCCCGGTCTTGATCATCCACAGTTCCAGTGGCGATTGGTATGGGCTGATGCCCACTGCCGCTGCGGCATCACTGGCGCCGATACCTTGCTTGCGGATCTTCAGCCAGTCTTCGCGGTTCATACTTTTGGTAGAGACCAAGCGCAGCGCAGGGCGCTGGCCAGGTGTGGTGGTTTTCGGTTGTGCCATGAGAATGCTCCAGACAAAGAAAAGCCCCGGCGTAGTGGCCGGGGCTAAAGGTAAGGGGAAACAGGTAATTGCGGGTGATGCCTAAATGACATCATACGGCGCGACTTGAAGAGGAGGAGGCTTCCTCGCCAATCTCGAAGAAGTCATTCACCAGCGCTTCGATATAACGCTCAGCCTGCTTGTTACTGGGCAGCTGACCGGTAGTGAGCAGTTGCTCACCGAGCCACTCGCCTAACTCACTGACCACTTCGTACTCGAAAATGCCAGGTCGGCCACGGGGCTGATACCAGATGTGGGAGACTGTCTGCCAGAGCGGGTCCAGGTATTCACAGGACGCAATGATCAGCTCGATGCAGCCACTGTCCCAGGCGTCCAGTATCCGGCGCGGCCGGCCAGGATCGCCGGGATGGCACATCAAGCCTTCGTGCAGGAACGCGCCCCATACCGATGCCAGTTCGGCAGGCATAGGGCGACAGTTCCATACCGCCCACAGGCGGTAGAGCCATTTCAGATTCATGGTGTTCTCCAGATTTCTTTTGAAAGGGTGTAGTGAGAAAGGGGGGTAAGTGATCAGGCCTGGATCAGGCGACCAGCAGGGACGTTTGCTCCAGAGCCCGTTGCTTGATCTGGGCGCCCTTGCCGAACCAGGCAGAGTCCAGCCGGTTGTCGGTACTTTGCGCGCGACGTTCATGGTCCACGAACTCGGTGACCGCATTGAGCAGACCATAGGCCGTGTTCTTGGAAGACGTTAACTCTGATCCGCGACCGGCACCGTCATACAGCGTCATGGCTTTCTTCATGGCCTGTTCGTTGGGTTTCACCGGCATGCCGGGTGGTTGGTAACCGGTATCCGTGAAGATGGTCTGTAATACCTTCTCGGCGGTCTTGTGCGTGATCCGTCGCTCGCTGAGGGCCTTGAGCCGATACATG
The DNA here is from genome assembly GCF_040119285.1 of Alcanivorax sp. Taxonomy (GTDB): domain Bacteria; phylum Pseudomonadota; class Gammaproteobacteria; order Pseudomonadales; family Alcanivoracaceae; genus Alcanivorax. The sequence goes on along the minus strand of NZ_JBEDTY010000031.1, from coordinate 4,515 downwards.
AAGTCATCCCAGGCGGAGACAGAAATTCCCAGCTGTTTCTTCACCGCTTGCGCGTCGAAGATGGTGTTATGCCGCACCTTTACGGCGTTGTTGTTGCCATTCAGCGCGACGGCGAGAGTGTTGTTGCACACCACGCGGATACTGGTGAACTGCGCTGTGGTTGCCAGGGTGCCGTCACAGGCGGTGGCCAACAGCACGTAGCCGTTGGTTTGATCATTACCTGCCAGGGTGCCGGACTGCCCGGTACGCGCCAGCGCCCACAGCTTGCGGCCCCCTTTAAGGACGCCCGCCGTCTCCAGCTCAAAGCCAGACTTCTCGGTGAGGTCTCGGTAGAACTCCAGCACCTCACGGGGCTGAACCACCTTGAAGCGGTTACTCACTACCGACAGTGGTGCCTGAGTATCGGAACGGAACAGCACCTTTTGATCAGGGAAGGACGAGATCTGTCCGAGAGCTCCGGCTTCGCTACTGATAAAGCGAACCGGGGTTTCGCGGATATCCCAGTCCATGCCGGCTTCGCGCCTCCAGACGTCCAGTGGTTGTTGGCTGGCCAGCTGATTGCCCAGCCCGTGCCAGGGTGTGCGGCCCACATAGGCCATGTTTTCGACAAGATGTGACATGGTGAATCTCCTGATAATGAAAGGAATAAACGGTGCGTGTGTGTAGGGCGGTTAGGTGCGATGGGTTAGAGGCTGCCGCGCTCAGCCAGACTGACGTAGCCGGAACGGGACACTACAAAGTGATCCAGCACTCGAACATCGATCAGCGCGAGGGCGTCTTTGAGTCGGGTGGTAATGGCGTGATCTGCTTGGGATGGCTCGCAACACCCAGAAGGGTGGTTGTGGGCAAAGATCACAGCAGCCGCATTGCAGTCCAGGGCTCGCTGCACCACCACACGGGGGTAAACCGCAGAGCTATCGATGGTGCCGTTGAACAACGTCTCGAACCTGAGCACCTTGTGTTTGTTGTTGAGGAAGATGGCCGCGAAGACCTCGTTCTTCTCTTGAGCCAAGGCCAACTGCAGGAACTGGGCGACATCGGTGGGTGAGGTCAGCGCTTCGCGGTTGGAAAGCTCATCCAGCAGGATGGTGGCAGCAGTGCTGACAATCTCCTCTGGCTTCACGCAGCCCTGTACGTGGTACAGGCCCTGCTCGTTCTTTACGAAAGTGGGAATATCCATTCAGGCCTCCAAAGGGGCATAAAGAAGCCCGCACTGGGCGGGCTTCAAGAGAGAGGTAGGGGGGAGTCGGGGTTACTCGGCATCGAGACGGAAGCTGTGTCCGCAATCCAGGCATTCCAGGTTGTCGAGATAGGTATCGTCGAGCTTGGCGCCCAGGGCTGCACCGGCCTCACCGCCGGCCACACCTCCCGCCAGTCCACCAAGCACTGCACCGGCGATACCGCCGATGGCAGATCCGGCAGGGCCAAACGCCAGGCCGACAGTCGCACCGACACGAGCCCCGTTAGTGGCCATGGTGATTCCACTGGCGGCACCGGCAACCGTGCCGACAGAGCCACCTACCTTGCGGCCATTCTGCAGGGCGACAACGCGGATGGACCGGCAGGACGGACATTGAATGATCATGAAACCTCCATGAAATGGGGCGAGGAAGGCCATTCCTTCCTGGCTTCATGGAGGTGATATATGCCTGAAAAAATCTGGAATCCGGGAGGGACTTAATGGCGGGCGACAAATAGCGCATTGGCGTTCACAAATGGTTTGATACGGTTCGTTTCGAGGGCTCTGTGGGGTGCAGGCGGGTTTCGCGAATATTGGGTGGGTTCATTTAACATGTTGATTTATAAATAAAAATATGTTTTTCGTCTTGTGGTATAATGTCGTGTATTTGGGAATGTCTCTATGGTGAGGAGGCTTGAAATGGCCCTCAATTCATTGAAAAGCAAAGTGAAATACCGGATCGGGCGAAGTCGTAGTGCGGTGTTTGTTCCTGGCGACTTCAACGATTTGTCAGACCGTGACCAGGTGGGCCGTGCCTTGCGCGAACTGGTGGCAGAAGAGGTGCTGGTCAAGTTTGGTCGTGGGTTGTATGCCAAGGCCAAGCGCTCTTCGCTTACCAACAAGGTCATACCTGTAAAACCGCTCCCGGAACTGGCGAAGGAAGCGTTGACGCAAAAGCTGCATGTAGAGGTGGTGCCTGAGAACGCGCAGGGTCGCTATAACAGTAAGCGTTCCACTCAGGTGCCGACGGGGCGGGTGATTGCAGTGAAGGGGCGTGTTTCCCGGAAAATGGCTTACGATGGCAAGTCCATCAAGTACCAGTATGTTTCCTGATCCCGAGATAGTTAATGAAATAGCGGCGGAGTTGGCAATCAGCCCTGCTTTTGTTGAGAAGGACTGGTACTCCGTTCAGGCTCTGAAATCGATTGCGGGCCACCAAAGCGATGGTTTCCGTACTATCTTTGCTGGCGGCACCAGCCTGTCAAAAGGCTACGGCTTGATACAGCGTTTTTCCGAGGACCTGGATTTTCGTTGCCTGGCACTTCAGTCGGGGACTGGCAACCAGATGAAGAAGGTTCGCAGGGCGTACCGCGAAGGCATGCTGGATGCGGTTGAAAGTGCGGATTTGTTTGTGCTGGACCGGTCTCAGGTGGCCCGCGCCAGTAACTATGTGAAGTTTGAGCTGGATTACCCGCAAAATTATGGTGGCAATCCGGCGTTGCGGACCGGTTTGCAGATTGAGTTCAGCTTTACTCAGCCGAGGTTGGACGCTCAGCTTCGACAGATTCAGTCATTTGTGGCGCAGTTTGCGGGAGAAGCCCCCGAAGCGGAAATCTTGTGCTTGTCCCCGGTTGAGACCGCAGCGGATAAGCTAAGCGCATTGACCTGGCGTGTGTTGAAGCGTGACCGGTCGGCAGCGGGTGATGATCCTGCCATGGTCAGGCACCTTCATGATATTGCCGCCTTGATGCCGGTGGTTCGCGATGCTCAGGGTATGTTCATTGAGACCGTGGAAGCTTCCTTTGAGGAGGATCAGCGGACAAAGCGACGTGATACTCAGGCAACCCTTCTTGCGTCAGTTCAAGCAGCGATAACGTGTCTTGAAGGTGATGACGAATATCTTGATGAATATGGCCGATTCGTCGATGCCATGTCCTACGCCAGTGATACGGAGAGTATCGAATTCAACACGGCATTGATCGCACTGGAAGAAGTGAGTTCCTGGTTTGAGTAAGCGCTTTATCTGGCCGGATCATGTGTATTAGTTCAGACCAAATCTGACACATCTCGTTGAAAAAGAGAGGGTTACCGGTTCTGATGAAGGTGCCTAAACCTGAAACCAGAACCAAAAGGTAACCCTCATGCTTCATAGTAATGATCGCATTATCCGACACAAGGTTGGCTTGCTGAATTTGGCCGATGAGCTTGGCAACGTGGCCAAGGCCTGCAAGATGATGGGCGTATCCAGAGACACGTTCTACCGCTACAAGGAAGCAGTAGAAGAAGGCGGTGTTGATGCCCTTCTGGAGAAAACCCGCCGCACTCCCAATCCCAAGAATCGCGTAGAGCCTCATGTGGAAGAGGCCGTGACCCAATATGCGCTTGAAGAGCCTGCTCACGGGCAAGTCAGGGTCTCCAACGAGCTTCGCAAGCGTGGGGTCTTTGTCTCTGCGAGTGGCGTACGCAGTATCTGGCTGCGCCATGACCTGGCCAACTTCAAACTGCGTTTGAAGGCCCTGGAAGCCAAGGTGGCAGAGGAAGGGCTGATTCTCACGGAATCCCAGGTGCAGGCACTTGAGCGCAAGAAGCAAGATGACGAGGCCTGTGGTGAGATCGACACCGCCCATCCGGGCTATCTGGGCTCACAGGACACCTTCTATGTGGGTACGTTCAAAGGCGTTGGCCGAGTATATCAGCAGACCTACGTGGACACTTACGCCAAGGTGGCGCACTGCAAGCTGTACACGACCAAGACACCGATCACGGCTGCCGACCTGCTCAATGATCGTGTGCTGCCGTTTTACGCATCCCATGAGCTGCCTGTACTGCGCATCCTTACCGACCGTGGTACGGAATACTGTGGCAAAGTGGAGCAGCACGATTACCAGTTGTATTTGGCACTGAACGAAATCGAGCATACACGCACGAAAGCACGGCACCCGCAGACCAATGGCATCTGTGAGCGCTTCCACAAAACCATTCTGCAGGAGTTCTATCAGCCGGCATTACGCCGGAAGATTTACGACAGCCTGGAAGCGCTGCAGGAAGATCTGGACGTATGGCTGGATTACTACAACAATGAACGCACCCATCAGGGCAAGAAGTGCTGTGGCAGAACCCCGCTAGCCACCTTGCTGGATGGAAAATCGATCTGGAAGGAAAAGTTCGTAGGCTGAACCTGACCTGACAGACACCTTCTGAAAAACCGGGGTAAGCGGATTAAATGGTTGATCTTACCTTTGCATGAGAGTGAGACAGACCGGCATCTCATCGGATTATCTGGTTGATGCTTCACCTACTGCTGGTGCATGTTTCCTTCGCTAATTCCAGCAAGA
>NZ_JBEDTY010000028.1:0-34754 GCF_040119285.1 Alcanivorax sp. | reverse complement strand
GTGCTTGAAGGAATGAACAACAGGATCAAGGTCATCAAGAGGATGGCGTACGGCTTCCGGGATAACGACTACTTCTTCATGAAGATCAAAGCCGCTTTTCCCGGAATTCCGCGATGAACCTTTTTTTTTGGGTGCAGATACGACTGGCGCCACCGGATGCGGGTGCTAAAAGCGGGTGCTTGCGCAGTGTGGTACCATTCGCGCTCTTTTGTGGCGAAAGGAACGACGACCCAGTGTCACGATTACTGAAACCACCTACGTGTAACCTTTCCTCTCTGGGCTGACTGTCCCATCTTTGGCTGGACCTTGTTTCCCGCCACCCCCTGACCATGTCTAACAGCCTTTTTTGTGCGTGCCGGTGCATAGCCACAGAGAGGCATTTGACATTGGTCGACCACTATCTAGTCTGTTTAAAAACGACCAGGAAGGGAGAGACTGATGAAAACACCGATATTGGTGACGCCAAGTGTCATTGGGGCCGCATGTGGCTTCATTGTTAGCGTCTCTGTTCAGAGGGTTACCGCGGGTTTATATTTTTGACGATCTGATAAAGCTGCGACCCTCAGGGTCGCTTCGCGTTCAGATGATGTCGGGCTGTGAGGCTATAGAGGAACGCAACCCGGTTCCCTCGCATCGTCCGAACCGACTGGCTGCAAGGCAGGTAATCTGCCTCTCGAAGCAAGACGGAATACGGAGCTTAAATGAAAATTAATTACGAGACCGACTATGACGTCGGCCAAGATAACGTGCAGGTCATGGGAATGGATCTGCACAACCCTGTTTTCTTTATTAGTGCAGTATTGATTCTTACTTTTGTGATTGGCACGTTAATTTTCCCTGAACAAGCCAACGCTTTGCTAAATGGCTCCAAAGGCTGGGTTATTGAGCACTTTGACTGGTTATTCATGGTGAGCGGTAACGTCTTTGTTTTATTCTGCGTGATGTTGGCGGTATTGCCGTTGGGAAAAATTCGCCTCGGTGGGCAAAATGCCAGTCCGGAATTCTCTACCCTGTCCTGGTTTGCCATGTTGTTCGCAGCAGGGATGGGCATTGGCCTGATGTTCTGGAGCGTGGCGGAACCGGTGGCCTACCTTAATGGGCAGTGGTACGGCACGCCGTTGGCGGTGGCCGCCGGCTCGGAAGAGGCCCGGCATATGGCGATGGGCGCTACCATGTACCATTGGGGCCTGCACCCTTGGGCGATTTATGCTGTAGTCGCGTTGTCACTGGCCTTTTTCTCCTACAATAAAGGGATGCCGCTGACCATCCGATCGGCTTTTTACCCCTTGCTGGGTGAGCGCTGCTGGGGCTGGCCGGGGCATATTATCGATACTCTTGCTGTGCTGGCGACGATTTTTGGTCTGGCCACGTCACTGGGGCTGGGTGCTCAACAGGCTTCCGGTGGCTTGCACTTCCTGTTTGATACGCCCAACGCCATTAACGTACAGATCGGCATCATTGTCGGTGTGACCGCTGTTGCGGTGCTATCGGTGATCCGTGGCTTGGATGGTGGCGTGAAAGTGCTCAGTAATATCAACATGAGCCTGGCCGTTTTCCTGTTGTTGTTTGTGATTATCGCGGGTCCCACTGCGTTGATTCTCACGGGTTTCGGCACCACGGCGGTGGATTACATCAGTAATATTATTCCTCTGAGTACTTGGTTTGGCCGTGAAGACGGGGAATGGATGCACGGCTGGACCGTCTTCTACTGGGCATGGTGGATTTCCTGGTCGCCGTTTGTGGGGATGTTTATTGCGCGTATTTCCAAAGGCCGTACCGTGCGAGAATTCATTGTGGCAGTGTTGCTGGTGCCCACAGTGATTACCATTATCTGGATGACCGCGTTCGGTGCCACTGGGCTGGAGCAATCCATCAATGGCGTGGGTGAATTGGCGAATGGGGTAGGTGATGCTTCTCTGGCCATGTTCCAGATGCTGGCTCACTTGCCGTGGACGGGGATTATTTCCTTTTTGGGCATTGCGCTGGTGCTAGTGTTCTTCGTGACTTCGTCTGATTCGGGGTCTCTGGTGATTGATTCAATTACCGCTGGCGGCAAGCTCGATGCCCCGGTTCCTCAGCGTATTTTCTGGGCTGTAATGGAAGGGGTGATCGCTGGCGTGTTGCTGTACGGTGGCGGTAAAGAAGCGCTCAAGGCTCTGCAATCCGGTGCGGTCACTACGGGCCTGCCGTTTACCATTGTATTGTTGTTTATGTGCGTGAGCCTGTTTATGGCCTTATCGGCAGAACGTAAGCGTCTGAAACTGGCTTGATCAACATTCTGTGATTGATAAAAATGCCCGCGTTATGCGGGCATTTTTATGCCGTTTAGCGGCTGCAACCTGGTATCAACCGGCCGTTTTTTCAAACGGCGTTGGGTGATCGTATGGAAAGTAGGTGCACAGTGTGGAGGCCTGTATTTCCAGAATCAGCAGGATATGCCCGTAGTGGAATAAAAGCGCGCTCTGCTCCACGCAGCACGCGCGACGGTAAAAACAGCATGGGGCGTGCTGTGTCAGGCTCGGCGCAGCCGAGTATGCCGGTTGATGGTGTGCTGTAAGCCGAGCAGGGCGGGCAAGTGGGGACCGATTATCCCTTTGCCGGTGGTCAGCAGGGCGCCGCTTAGATCGCGTTGTGGATCGGCCCAACAGTAGATGCTGATAAAACCCAAATGCCCGAATGCTTTCGGGGCACCGGGCCCGAACATGCTCATGCCCCGGTTGCCGAGCATGAAGCCGCTGGAGAAATTCAGCGGCAGCATCAGGGTGCGGTCGAAGCGAGGGCGGTGGTAGGCAGGCTCCAGTGCACGGGCAACGGTTTCTGGCTGGAAGATCTGTTGGTCACCATAGCGGCCATTGTTGAGCAACATCTGGAAAAAACGGCTGGCCTCTTCTGCGGTGGCGTAGAGGTTGCCTGCGGGCACGATCACCTCTTGGAAACGATCATCGTTGGTGACCTCCACCACTTCATCAATGCTGCCGCCCACAGCATAATTGAGAAACAGATCGACCAGTTTCAACGGCACCCCAGTGGATACATCTACCGCACGTTCTTCGCCGGTCTTGCCGAAGGTAAAGTATTTCATTCCCATGGGTTGGCGGATGACCCGGTCCAGGGTGGCATTCAGGGATTCACCGGTTACCGCTTCAACCACGGCGCCAAGAATGAAGCCTGCGGTAATGGCATGGTAAGCCTGCGTATTGAGGCCGCTGGGCTTGGCGGCACAGAGAATGTCGATTATTTCCTGCGGCCGGTAGAGGATGTCTGTTTCCAGCGGCTCTTGGGGGCGTGGAATGCCGGCTTGATGGGTAAGCAGATGGCGCAGGGTTGTCCGGCCCTTGCCGTTCTGGCCGTAGGCGGGCAGATAGCGGGTTACCTTATCATCCAGACTGATCTGGCCCTGTTCTACTAGATGGTGCAGCAGCATAGCGCTAACCACCTTGGAGGCAGAGAACAGGCACACGGGAGTATCCGGTGTCATGATGCGATGCGCCTGTGGGTCTGCATAGCCGATGCTGCGATTAAGCATGAGCTCGCCGTGGCGACGCAGGCACAGGCTGATCGCCGGGCTCATGCCGCTGCGATACAGTTTGCGGGTGGCACGCCAGATAGCCTCAACCTGTTCGGAGCCCATGCCCGTTTTGCTCAGTGGCGCTTCATCACCGTGCAGGGTTAGTTCATCAAGGCTGCGGGGAATAGGGTTGCCATGCTTACTGATCAAGCGGCGTACACGCGGGCGAAGAGCCATAGTTGTCTCGCAAAAAAGGGTCGCAAAAGGAGTCTGCAGGCGGCGATAGTAGAGGTCGACGCTATGTTTATTGTGAAAGTACGACATTGTCCATGATCGCCGGGGCACTGCAATGGCTGCCTGCGCCATCTGTTTGGCGTTTAATCACAATAAATTGACCCGTTGAAACCTGTCCACTGCGTTACAATGAAACGTAATGTTTATTACGCAGCTGTTGGCTACAACGATGCGCGTCCTCGCTGTGGCGCGATACCCTATCAGAACAAAAGCCCTTAACAGGAGGCCCCATGGAGACCATCAAGCAATCCGATTTCCAGAGCTTTGCGGAGTTTTATCCCTATTACCTGCAGGAGCATGGCAACCCTACCTGTCGCCGGCTGCACTTTTTCGGCACCTTGGGGCTGTTCGGTGTGCTGGCCGGTGTGCTCATTACCGGCAACCTGTGGGGGCTATTGCTGTTACCGATAGTGGGCTATGGCTTTGCCTGGGTGGGACATTACGTTTTTGAAAAAAACCGCCCAGCCACGTTCAAGCACCCTTGGTACAGCCTTGCGGGTGATTTCGTCATGTTCAAAGATATTCTCACCGGGCGGATTGAGTGGTAGTGGCAGGCACCACAGGCAACAGGCCGCAAACTGCCCCGAGGAAAGCGGGATGACGGCGGTTGGGTATTTTCGGCCCGGTGAACCGTTGGCCAAGGATAGTGAGCTGCCGGATCTGGATTGTCGGGAAAATATTGATGCCATGGTTCATGGGTTTTATCAGCGCTTGCTGAATGATCCAGTCATGGCGCCGATGTTTTTGGCGGTGGCGGGTATCGACCTGCAACAGCACCTGCCGATCATTTGCCAGTACTGGTACAAAATGCTACTCGGTGAACAGGGTTATCAGCGGCACATGATGGCCAAGCATCGGGCGCTGGATGATCGCGAGCCGCTGACCGGGGAGCATCACGAACGGTGGCTGGGGCATTTTATGGCGAACCTGGACGGCCACTTTGCCGGGCCGATGACTGATCGTGCTGGCTTGATTGCCCAGCGCGTCATGAATAATCTCTATAGCCAGCTCAGTGCCCGCCGGGCCAGCGGCTCCCTAGAACAGGGGAATGATCAAGTTACCCACGAGTAAGCTCGCACCACTCAGGTAGCAGCTGGTAATCAAGATTGGATCTGAACCCAGCGCCTCTCGACGCAAATGAAAATACACGCCAGCCCCCAGCAATCCTGCTGCCACAATGAACATCCCAATCCAGAGAATTTGGCTCATGACGGTGCCCCGTTTACTGTCGTGAAGCAGTTTCTGTGTGTTGCGCAGAGAGTGAGCATCATTTGCCGCAACCCGCGATGAACCTTTGTTTTACTCCTGGAATCATTTTTTTGTCAATTTCGCCTGCCGTACAGCAACAATTTAGCCAATGATTCCCTGGGCCTGTAGCTCAGCAAATTCCGCGTCGCTTAGGCCTAGTTCATCACGGAGTACGCTGTGGTTATGGCTGCCCACCTCTCCGCCTGGCCAACGGGTTTTGCCGGGGGTGTCAGCTAATCGGGGGGTGATTGCCGGAACTTTTAAGGGCTTACCGTTGATCTCTACCTGCTGAAACAGGCCGCGGGCTTGAAAGTGAGGATCCTCCATCATGTCGGCTACAGAATAGATGGGGCCGGAAGGCACTCGGGCCTCGGCGAGGATGGTGAGAATGTCGTCGCTGGGCAGGCTGCGACACCAGCTGTCCAAGGCTGCATCAATGGCCTCTTCATGCTCAACGCGGCCGGCATTGTCGGCCATGGCTGGGTCTTCGGCCATATCTGGCCGGCCCGCAGCGGCCATCAGACGCTTGAAAATAGAATCGCCATTGCCACCAATCACCACGAATTTGCGATCGGCACAGCGGTAGGTGTTAGTGGGCACAATGCCTGTGACCGTGGAACCTGCGGGTTCACGAATCACGCCGGCTCCATCGAATTCGGGAATCACGCCTTCCAGTAGGTTGAACACGGATTCGTACAGTGCGATGTCCACGACTTGGCCACGCGCACTGTTTTGGCGCTCGAACAGGGCGAGCAGGATGCCAAGGGCTGCGTGCAGACCGGCAATGGTGTCACCCAGCGACAGGTTGGGGCGCACCGGGCGCTCGCCGGGGAAACCATTCACATAGCGCAGCCCTCCGATGCCTTCGCACACCGAGGCGTAGCCGGGTTTGTTGGCGTAGGGGCCGGTCTGTCCGTAGCCGGAAATACGGGTATAGATTAACCCGGGGTTATCGGTGGCAAAACTGTCCGGGCCCAATCCCCAGTTTTCCATGGTGCCGGGGCGGAAGTTTTCGATCACTACATCGGCGCCCACCATCAATCGACGGGCCAGTGCTTTGCCCTGGTCGGTTTTCAAATCCAGGGTCACCGACTTCTTGTTGCGCCCCAGGCTGCGCCACCAGAACGAGGTGCCATTCTCGTCCAGTTTGCGCCAGCCGCGAATCGGGTCACCACCGGGCGGCTCCACTTTCACCACATCGGCGCCGAAGTAAGCCAGCAGAGTGCCGGTAAAGGGCCCGGCCAGCAATTGTCCCAGTTCGATAACGCGCACGCCGTCTAAAGGCAGGCGGCGGGATGGAGTGTCAGACATTAGGGCCTCCGATAAGTGAATTTTTTAGCGCACAAGACTATAGGATTCGGCGCGTCAGTGGCAGTCGGGCCGCCCGCGATTGCGCTTGTTCATGTAGAATAGCGACCCCACATAATCGCACTCATAAGCGAGCGGTCTCTTTACTGAATGAAGACGGCCGGCGAAGCGGTGTAGTGATCTGAATAGGCTCTAAGGAAAACCCATGACCCCGGAACGTTACCGTCGCATTTGCGATACCCTGGACCGCCGCCAGCCTGATTTGACTGTCATTATGGACGGTGTTCACAAACCCCATAATATCGCCGCCATTGTGCGCACCTGCGACGCGGTGGGCATTCTTGATGTACATGCGGTGCTGCCCAAGAATCGTGCCCGCATGGCTGCAGGGACGGCCATGGGTTCCCAGCGTTGGGTGCAGGTGCACAAACGGGATGAAAGCACCGACGTGATCCGTGAATTGCAGGGGCAGGGGGTACAGGTGCTGGCGGCACACCTGTCGGATGACGCTATTGAGTATCGGCAGGTAGATTACACCCGTCCCACTGCACTGCTGTTGGGGACTGAAAAGTTTGGCGTCAGCGATGAGGTGGCCAGCGCGGTGGATCAGAATGTAACCATTCCCATGATGGGTATGGTGGAGTCATTTAACGTGAGTGTGGCGGCGGCGATCATTCTTTCCGAGGCCTGCGAGCAGCGCCGTGCCAAGGGCTTTTATGACCAGCCTCGGGTGGCAGCGGAGCGCTATCATGAGCTGTTGTTCCGCTGGGGCTATGCCCGTATTGCCCGCTTGTGCGATGCCCATGGCGTGCCGTATCCGGAGCTGGATGAAGAGGGGCAGGTGAAAGACAGCGCCGCGCTTACGGCGCTGTTGCAGAAGACTCAGACGAAGTCGTAGTGACGGGGGCTGCCGCTGCAGATGACGCCTCGGGTGGCCCCGGTGGACTTGCAGGCTTGCTGCTTGGCCCCGCAACCGGCCCCAGCGGAGTTGCTGTAGGGGCGTGGCTGACCTGCCACTGAAAATCACTGGCGCCGCCTTCGCCCACCCAGGCAGGGAACCACAGGGTATTGTCCATGGTGGCGTAGCGCAGGCGGCGAATATCGATGCCCTGTTCGCTGGACAAAGTGATCATTCTGGCTAGCACCTTGCCGTGGTGAATCTGATCCACCGCTGGGGTGGTGTCGACAATGGCTTGATGCACAATCTGATTAAAGGTATCGCGGGGAATACCGGAAAAATTCATTCGGTTTAGGTCAGCAATAAAGGCATCGGCCAGTTCGTTAACCGTATTGATGCGGCCGTCGGCTTTTAACTCAGCCAACTTTTTGTTGGCCACTTCGTCATATTTCTTGAACGCGCCATCGTTCTCTGCATCCGCTAACGCTACGATGGCCTCGCCCAGACTATCCATGTTCTGGAAATCCAGTTTGGGAATCGCCCCCATCAGGTCAATCACCGTATCGGGAATGCCTTCGCTCTGGAAACCCAGCCGTGGGGTCGCGCCTGGATCGTGTTCATACTGGGTGGTGCTGTTGGCATCATCCTCGTAGAACATGTTCATGGTTACGCCATCCAGGAAGGCATCGAACAGTCCGTTGGGCACGACGGGCATGTGGTTACTGAAGAACATTTCCCAGCCCTGATTGGAATCCAGGTGTAGCCAGTCTCCGGGCAGGCGGGTGGCATTCATGCGAGTTTCGAAATCGCTCATGGTGCCGTCTACAATACCGTATTGCTTGTCACCATAGACTGAATCAAACGTGACTCGTGCGCTATCCAGGTTTTGAAAATCAATAGCAAAGTGAATCCGCGGTTCGCGCAGGAACATGAGGAAAAACTTCAGTACTTTCATGCTGCCAATGGCGAACCGGGAAGGAATCGTCACTGACTGTTCATAGAAGTCCACCTGAAATTTCTGGCTGAAGAAGGTGGGCAGGTAGGCGTACCAGACCCGCGCCTTGACCAGCATGGAGGCGCGCACTGCGCCATCGCGCACAGCCAGAGGTGTTGCCTTGATGTTCTTGCGGGTATCCAGATCCACACGCAAGTTCTGGTTGAGAATACCGGTACTGATATTCACATAAATATTATCAAAGACATTTTCGTCCTTGTGGGGCCCAAGCCGTGGCGCCATGGACCGAATTTGGGTGAAGTCTTTGGGTTCATACTCCATGCGCATCAGGGTAGTCTGGATCCAGCCTTCGTCCAGATTCACCTCCACATAATCCGCCCGTGAACGTTCGCTGTTGTTGCGCACCAAATACAGATAGCGGGGTTTGTTGCGAGGTGAGTCGAGACGGATTTCTTCCAGCATCTGCCCTTCAGACAGGCTGTGCTTTGCCGGATCGAAGCGGTCCCAGCCACCATCACGGAACATGAAAACCAGTTCATCGAAATCGTCGAAAATGCCGGGCTCGCCTTCTGGCTTGCTGTCGTTTTCACCGTCGATCCAGATCAGCCCGGTCTTGTCGAATTCGTCTATCTGGAAAGGAATCGGAATCAGCTTGCCGGCCCGCACGGCCATTAGTGATAACTGGTCAGTGGCAATGCCATTATGGCGTGCCAGCTCGTACCCCTTGATTTCCATGGGGTACAGATAAGTAAATTGGGTGGTATCCAGCGCCTTGAGGGTGTGGTCCAGCTGTTCGGTGGAAATACGGGCCAATCCGGTGGCCCAGAGCCCCATGGCACTGGGGTCCGCCTTGTAGAACTCCACGAACCGCTTGAAATAGGCATCGGGTACGCCATCTGTCCATACTTTCCGTGCCTGGAGGGGGTTGCTCACGCAGAGAAACAGCGCAATCAAACCGATCCATCCCTGTTTGTCGGTCATTTTGTTATTCTCTTCGACGAATTCGGATAGGCAAAAACTTAGAAGTTCCTTAAGGCCCTAGAGTATGACAACAGAACAGGAAAAAGTAGGCCTCAACGCCCTGCATGAACGGCTCCACCGGGTATTACCGGCGGTGTCACTGTCGTGCCAGGCATTGCCGCAAACCCCGGCCCTGCGCTTGTGGTTGCTCGATGAGCTGTTCCCTGAGCAGGCGCTGCCCCCGGAAATCGTCAATGCGATCATGGAAGAACCGCCGTATTGGTCGTTCTGCTGGGCCTCCGGGCAGGTGCTGGCGCGGCACCTGCTGGAAACTCCCGAGCTTGTCGCTGGCCGCTGTGTGGTCGATGTCGGGCCGGGGTCCGGGGTGGTTGCCATCGCCGCGGCCATGGCGGGCGCGCGTAAGGTAATTGCCTGTGATCTGGATAAGGATGCTCTGACTGCCACGGCCATGAATGCCCGGGAAAACGGCGTTAATGTGGTGTTGAGCAATGATCTGGACTCCGCCCTGGAAGAGGCGGATCTGGTCACCGCAGCGGATATTCTCTATGACCGCGACAACCTGCCGTTACTGGCTCAGTTCCAGGCAGTCAGTGCTGTGCTGCTGGCGGATTCCCGGGTGCCAGACCTGAACCCGCCGGGTTACCGTTTGCTGGGGGAATGGGAGTCTTGCACCTGGCCGGATCTGGGGGAGTCGGGGGAGTACAACCACGTTCGCCTGTTTGCTTCGGAACCGTAGCCGCTTGTTCTGGTCAGAAAAAAGTGGGTGACGCCCAATCCCGGCTACCCGTCTTCAAGGGCCGGGCATTTCCGGGCGCCAACCCGGTACTGGACTCTTAGCGCATCATCCCTTTTACCGATGATGCTTTCCTTGAAACAGGAGGAACAACCGTTGTTTGAACAAACGTTGTCTACGAAAAAGAAACCGAGCTTTTCTGCTGTTTGGATGTTCGCGTTGTTATGCGTTGCCTTTTCCCCGATTCATGCCGCCTTGCCTGCCGTCACTGCCGAGGGTGATGCCCTCCCTTCGTTGGCGCCCATGCTGGAAAAAACCTCACCGGCGGTGGTGAATATCGCCATTGAAACCCGGGTGCGAACGGCCCGCAATCCGTTGATGGACGACCCGTTTTTTCGTCGCTTCTTCAACATGCCGGAACGTCAGCGGCCCTCTGAGCGCCGTGCCGCCAGTGCAGGTTCCGGGGTGATTGTGGATGCTGCTGAAGGCTATGTGCTGACCAACGCCCACGTGGTCAAAAATGCCGACAACATCGAAGTCACCCTCACCGATGGACGAGAGTTGTCGGCAGAGCTGGTGGGTGTGGATGAGGAGGTGGACTTGGCGGTGCTGAAACTGGAGGACGCGGAGCGTCTCACTCAGATTGCCATTGCCGATTCCACTGGCCTGCGAGTCGGTGACTTCGTTGTTGCCATCGGCAATCCCTTCGGGCTTGGCCAGACCGTCACCAGCGGGATCGTGTCCGCACTGGGGCGTACCGGACTAGGCATTGAAGGTTATGAAAGCTTTATCCAGACCGATGCGTCGATTAACCCGGGCAACTCCGGTGGCGCACTGGTCAACCTGCGCGGTGAGCTGGTCGGTATCAACACGGCCATTCTGGCGCCGGCCGGCGGCAATGTGGGCATCGGTTTCGCCATCCCCACGGAAATGGCCGAGAACGTGATGCAGCAGCTCATCGAACACGGTGAAGTGCGCCGTGGCATGCTCGGCGTCACCATCCAGGACCTTACCGCTGAACTGGCGGAAGCCTTCGGAGTAGAGCGTCAGCGCGGTGTGGTGATTACCCAGGTGGTAGAAGACAGTGCGGCAGAGAAAGCCGGCCTGAAAAGCGGTGATGTGGTGACCGCTGTGGATGGCCGTCCGGTCAATCGCGCGGCCGACCTGCGTAACAAGGTGGGTATGGCCCCGGTGGGTGAGAAGGTCGAGCTGAGCATCCTGCGTGAGGGCAAGAAAAAAGACGTCACCGCCGTGATCAGCGAGTCATCACGGGAAACCGCCGGCGGTGAAGCCGTCTCCAAATTCCTGGAAGGCGCCAACTTGCGCGACCTGCGCAAGGGCGAGCTGCAACATGCCGACGCCGGCGTACTGGTCGACAACGTAGAGCGTGGCTCCCCGGCCTGGCGCGCCGGGCTACGCAACGGTGACGTGATCATCAACGTGAACCGCCAGGACGTGGCAACCATGGACGAGTTGCGCAAGGCCGTGGGCGACAAGAACGCGGCCCTGTTGTTGCGGGTTAACCGCAACGGCGGTGTGTTCTTCGTGGTGGTGCGTTGATCGACTAATCATCACGCTGTAACAAAAAAGCCGGCATTGTTTGCCGGCTTTTTTGTGGGCGCCGATTCTGCTGTTATGTAGGTCGACTTAGGCGTAGCCGTAAGCCGACAATCAGCCATTGCTACTTATTTCACAGTACGCGAGGAAGATGCGTGGCAGGGTTTTATGATGGTTGAATTCGAGAGACTATAAAAAATAGAAATAAGGACTGGCGCGATGAAAAGCATTCCTCTTTCGGGGGAAATTGCAATGGTGACAGCAATCACTGGCATCGCTGTGGGATTGGGCGATTTTTTATTTTTTGAACCGGAATCGGGTGTATATAATTCATTGATTTTTATTTTTAAATTGATGTGGTGGATGTAGTTTCTGTTGCATGTTATTGCTTTTACGATTCATGTAGGGGGGAGGAGAAAATGAGGATATTAATTATAAATACGGAAAATCCATACATTTACGGCCGAATAATCGGGTGTGTCCATCAGTTGGATGGTAAATAACCCTATAAGTTTGATTGGCCATTTAGGTCTTGGTAGTAGTTGTTATATAGGTTGGCTGACGATCCGTATGGCTAGTCCAGTATGGTTGATAGAAGTGCGAGCCTTTCATGTTGAATTCAATTTTTGTTACCTAATTTCAGCGAGGCTGCAGGTAAGAAAGAGATGATGAAATTAGCTAAAGGTCCTGGCTATGGTGGATGAAGAATAATATGTTGGGAAAAATAATACATTTCGTTCTCGCAGCGCTAATTATGGTTCAGGGTTTTTATTACTTGGGTGAACCTGAAGGGCCCTTTAATCAAAGGTTTATGTCTGACTATACTTATGAGGTAGGTCAAAATATTGGTTTCGGGTGGGTCTTTGTTTTTCACTTGGCGGCTGCCTTTTTTCTTATTCTATTAGGTATAAAAAAAGGGCGTAAATAGGAAAAAGTGCTTGGCATGATCGGAAATATATATGTCTCTAGGCCGCTGACCTGAGGCTGACGTGGGACGCAGACAAGGGCCTGCTGACAGGCATCACGCTGGGTATTCTGGCTGCACGCCATATGTACAAGATATCTGAGAAGGCACGGGTGCAGTTGCGTAGGTCAGCTTAGGCGTAGCTGTAAGCCGGCAGCTAGCTTTTCAGGCAGCGCTGTTGAATGTCGGATTACGCCTTTCAGGCTAATACGACCTACTTTAAGACGCTTTATGTGTCGTTTTCTTCAAAGGTTCCATGGCGGCCTGCGCCTTGTGCGAAGCGATCCCGCGCCGGCCAGGGTTTCTTCAAACACTACCGCGACCCCCCCCCGGCGCCTTCGTCACGCAGGGCGGTTTCCTGCTCCTTGTCCCATTGTTGGTAGGCGGATAGCCGATCTGCAGAGCTTCTTCCGCGTTCACCGGGCGGCCGGTGAGAATCATGTCCATGGCGCGGCTATGGTCGATCAAGCGGTGCAGGCGGGGTAGGCAGAGGGTGCCGCCATCAATCAGAGGCACACCCCAGCGCCGGCAAAATACGCCGAAGGTGGCGGTGTATTCCATTACGCGCAGATCACAAAACAGTGCCAGTTCCAGCCCTCCTGCTACCGCAAAGCCGGATACGGCGGCGATTACCGGTTTGCTTAACAGCATGCGCGACGGGCCCTTGGGGCCGGGGCCAGTACCGGTGGCTTCCACCTCATTGCGCAGTGCCGGGTCGCCCATGGCAGACAGGTCGGCCCCGGCGCAGAAATTACCGCCAGCGCCATGGAGAATGGCCACATGCAAAGTCGGGTCCTGCTCGAAGTGGTCGAAGGCAGCACGCAGCGCGTCGGCGGTGGGCCGGTCGACGGCGTTGCGTTTGTCCGGGCGGTTCAGGGTGATGATATAAATGCTGTCGCGTTGTTTGGTTAAAACGGAATCGCTCACTGGGTCACCTTGGTTGTCTGGAACAGGGGAATCATTACAGTGGGGTTCTCTACGGTTAGAAATATCTAAGCATAAGACTTGCCGGTATGTCTGCCGGTAGCAGGGCGAGGTTGTTGGAGACAGTGATGGCGTATGTACGTGAGTACGAAGATGAGAGCATGACCCGCGAGCAGTTGGATCAGAGTGCCGGTCTGCGGGTGATCGAATTTGGCGCCAATTGGTGTGGGCACTGCATTGCCGCTCAGCCGGATATCGAAGCGGTGTTTGCAGAGCATCCGGAACTCGAGCATGAAAAGATAGCGGACGGGCCAGGCAGACCCCTAGGACGCAGTTTCCGTGTGAAGCTATGGCCAACTCTAATATTGCTTCGAGATGGTGAGGAAATAAACCGGGTGGTGCGGCCCGGTAGTGCTGATCAGGTTCGTCAACTTTTCTTGTCGGCCTTTCCGGGGTAATCGCGTATGCGTTATTGCGGGACTTCAAGCACCACTTTACCCACGGACTGACCTGACTGCAGTAGCGCTAATGCGGCATGGGCATCATTGAAAGCGAAGCGGTGACCCACGTGTGGTGGTGGCAGGTCAATGGCTTGCAGTTCTTCCAGCAAGGCCTGCATGACGGCTTTTTGTTCCCATAGCCAGATCAGGTTAAAAGCCATCACCGAGCGGTTGCTGCTGATCATATCCATGACGTCATAGCGGGGGCGGCGCAGGTAACGCCAGGCGGCTTTGAGATAATTGGGGCGGTTGCCGGTGGGGGGAATTCCGCGGCGCCGAAAACCACCAGGCGGCCCATGGGGTTGAGGGCTGCAAAGCTGGCCTGTTGCACGGTGCCGCCGATGGCGTCGAGTATCAGCTCGAATCGGTGACCGGTTTCGGTGAGTTGACGGGCAAAATCCGATTGGCGTACCAGTACATTCTCAAAACCCATTTCCTGCAGCATCGCGGCTTTGTCGGAGCTGCCTACCGTTCCCACGGGGTTGGCGCCCAGCAGGATTGCCAGTTTCATGCTCTGCAAACCGACCCCGCCGGCGGCGCTGTGAATCAGAACGCGTTGGCCTGGCTGGAGGTTGCCCAGGGTGGTCAAGGCATACCAGGCGGTGAGTGTCTGGGCCGGGAAGGCGGCGCCTTGGGCGAAGTCCCAGTGGCGAGGCAAGGGCATCAAATAATCCGGTTCGCTATCAATCACCGAGCAATAACCGCCAAAGCGGGTAACGCCCATTACCCGGTCGCCCACGCTAAAGCGACGGTTAGCAGAGTTGCCATGAGCCCCGGCATCGATGACCGTGCCAGCAAATTCCAGCCCCGGGGTGAACGCGCCCTGTGGCGTTGCGGAATACAGGCCGGTGAGGGCGAAAATATCGGCAAAATTCAGCCCCACCGCGTGGACTTGTATGCGCAGCTGCCCGGCCAGAAGCGGCGGGAGCGGTGTTTGCTTTTGTCTCAGCCTGGTGAGGCTGCCTGCTTTGGGAGTTTCCCAGACTGTTACGGTGGGCATGTGATTTCCAACAGTGAAACAGGCAGTATGCGTGGTCGCTGAATAGGCCTCAATGCACCGCGTAACAGGAACTCTCACCTAGGCGCAGGTCTGTAAAGTTTTACTTTTCGTATCGCACTGGCTGCTCTTTGGGCGCCCTTTTCTTTTTCAGGAAGAAAGGGAAGAATAGCTTGTTCCGAAAGCGAAACTGATGGAGTCCGCCTATGCTGAATAACCCGGATATAGGGAAGCTGATTTTACGCCTGTCGTTGGGGCTGATGCTGCTGTTGCATGGTGTGCATAAATTGCATGCTGGGGTTGGCTGGATTGCAGGGGTTCTGGCTGAGCACCATTTGCCAGGGTTCTTGGCCTATGGGGTTTTCATTGGCGAGGTGGTCGCGCCAGTGATGATAATTATTGGTTATCAGACACGCATTGGCGCTGCGTTGATTGTCACCAATATGCTTGTCGCGCTGGTGTTAGCGCATATGGGGGAGTTGTTCAGCTTGAGTAGCAGTGGCGGCTGGGCGATTGAGCTGCAGGGGTTTTATTTGTTCACCGCCGCGGCGTTGGTGTTTCTTGGGGCCGGCAAGTACGCGATGAAGAATTAACGCTTAAGCTGCCAGGCATCAGCTTTGAAGAAAGATAAAGGCCACAACCTGACTGGGTTGTGGCCTTTTAGCTAGCGCGTAGACCGTTAAATTAGACGGTTTTTCTCTGTGATTTGGCCGTTCAGTGTCCAGAAATCATAGAGGATACCCAGCCCGAAAAGGCCCGCTGTCAGCAGGTAAATAATACCGGTGATGACCTTGCCCATGTAGAAGCGGTGAATACCAAAAATACCGAGGAAGGTGAGTAGAACCCAGCCCACGTTGTAATCGATGCTGCCGGCTTCGTAGCGTGTATCCGCCGCGTCGTCCATGCTGGGGATCAGGAACAGGTCGATAATCCAGCCGATGAAGAACAGCCCCAGAGTAAAGAACCAGAGCGTGCCGGTGAGCTGGCGGCCATAGTAAAAACGGTGGGCTCCCATGAAGCCAAATATCCACAGTAGGTAACCAATCACTTTGCTGTGCGTGTCCTGATTCTGCATGTTTGATTCCTTTTCATTAAGAGGGTTTACAGATCGACCTTGAGGGCAGCACTGGCTGTATTGGCTTTGTCTCGTGCTGCGTCAATGCTGTCCGCTTTGGCTAATGCTACACCCAGCCGACGGCTGCCGTTGATATCCGGCTTGCCAAATAGGCGAACTTCCGTATCCGAGTTGGCCAGCGCCGTGTTCAGGCCATGGTAACGCATTGCTTCCGACCGGCCTTGTACCAGTAGTACGGAGGACGCTGAGGGGCCGCGTTGCTCAATGGCCGGTATCGGCAGCCCAAGAATGGCGCGGGCATGTAAGGCGAACTCTGACAGGTTTTGGGAGATCAATGTGACCAGACCAGTGTCGTGGGGGCGGGGTGAGACTTCACTGAAGTACACTTGGTCGCCTTTGATAAATAACTCAACGCCGAAAATACCCAGCCCTCCAAGAGCATCGGTAATTGCCAGTGCGACCTCACGAGATGCCTGTAGTGCTGCTGCACTCATGGGCTCGGGTTGCCAGGATTCCTGATAATCCCCGTTTTCTTGGCGATGACCAATAGGCGCACAGTAGCTGGTTTTGATCTCGCTGCCGGCCTTGTGGCGGACGGTCAGCAGGGTGATTTCGTAGTCAAAGTCCACAAAACCTTCCACGATGACCCGGCCCTGACCTGCACGGCCACCGGACTGTGCGTATTCCCAGGCAGGCAGAACGTCGGCTTCGCTTTTCAGTGTGCTTTGCCCCTTGCCAGAGGAGCTCATCACCGGTTTCACCACACAGGGGAAACCAATCTCGCGCACGGCTTGTTGATAGTCCTCCGTGTTTTCAGCAAAACGATAGGGAGAAGTGGGTAGTGACAGTTCCTCTGCGGCGAGACAACGAATGCCTTCACGGTTCATGGTCAGTTTGGCGGCGCGGGCGGTGGGGACTACGGTGTAGCCTTCCGCTTCCAGTTTGACCAGTTCATCCGTGGCGATAGCCTCGATTTCCGGAACGATGAGTGCCGGTTTTTCCTGTTCAACCAAGGCTCGCAGCGTAGCGCCATCGAGCATGTTAATGACATGGCTGTGTTGCGCCACTTGCATGGCAGGGGCATGGTCGTAGCGATCCACCGCAATCACTTCGCAACCATAACGAATCAGTTCCAGGGCGACTTCACGGCCCAGCTCGCCGGAGCCCAGCAGCATCACTCGGGTGGCGTTGTCGGTGAAAGGGGTGCCGATGACAGTCATAACAGCTCTCAATATGTTTGGTGTCCTGATTGTAATGAAAAGTCGGCACTACGCCAGCCGTGGCTTGCGCGGCTCCGTTCTGCGCGCAGGGCGCTTGCGGTACACTTGGCCTGTGTGGTGCCCGCTAAGTTTTTGGGGCATGGGCGAGGAATGAAGGAGAGCAGGTGGACGATCAATACTGGATGCAACGGGCGCTGGCGCTGGCTCGACAGGCGGCAGATCAGGGAGAAGTGCCGGTAGGCGCTCTGGTGGTTCGCGATAGTCAATTGCTTGGGCAGGGGTATAACCAGCCAATTATCGCCAGCGATCCCAGCGCCCATGCGGAAATCGTTGCCATACGCAATGCCTCCCAGGCGGAGAATAATTATCGGCTGAGTGGCAGTACGCTCTATGTCACCCTGGAACCTTGCACCATGTGTTTTGGTGCTATGGTTCATGCCCGTATCGCCCGGCTTGTTTATGGCGCCAGTGAGCCGCGTGCAGGGGTATGTGAAAGCCAGCTACAGCTGCCGACGGTGGATTTTTACAATCATCGGGTGGAAGTGGAAGGAGGGGTGCTGGCAGAAGAAAGCGCAGCGTTGCTCAAACGTTTCTTTGCTGACCGTCGAAAGAAGTTTCGCTAACGGGTGGTCGGGTAAAGTAAGTAAGCCTTACGCGATACCTAGATCGTTCGGACAAAGTTTTACCGTTCACGTACTGCAGCTTGAAAAAAAAGGGCCGGTAAAAACCGGCCCTTTCTTCAGTCAGCGAGGCTCCTTACTGGAACTGCGCTTCTTTGGTGGTGGCTTTCAGGATGGTCTCTACGCGACGGTTTTCGGCGCGGCCTTCGCTGGTGCTGTTGTCAGAGATAGGCTTCTCTTCGCCGTAACCTACGGTGGTGATTCGATCCGCACTCACGTTGTAGTGATTAACAAGTACGGTCTTCACAGCATCTGCACGCTGCTGGGACAATTTCTTGTTGTAAGCGGCGGAACCGGTGCTGTCAGTGTGACCTTCCAGTACCAGGTTGGCAGACGGGTATTGACGCATGCCTTCGGCCAAGTTCTCCAGGGATGGGTAAGACGTCTGGCGAACTTCGGCTTTATCGTGGCCGAATTCAACGTACAGGGTCTCTTTTACGTCCTTGGCCAAGTACTTCTGGCAACCTTTATCGTCAACCAATGCACCGGCAGGAGTGTTCGGGCAGTCGTCCATGCTGTTGACGATGCTGTCATTATCATCGTCCAGCTCACAACCGGTGGCGTCAACTTGGGCTCCAGCCGGAGTGTTGGCACACTGATCGCGCTCGTCCGGCACACCGTCACCATCGCTATCGGTAACCACGTTTTGAATCGGAGCCGGTTCTTCTTCGCTGGAAGCGCCGATCAAGAAGTTAAGGCCAGCATAGATTTCTGCGTCCCAACGTTCAGTTCGGAAGCTGTAGTAAGGACGGGCGCCTACGTCCAGCATGAAGTTGGAGTGCAGCATGGTTTGAAAACCTGCCTCCACGGTACCGATGGTCTCCTTGAAATCGTTGGAGCTATCGCTGTTCGGCTCGGTGCGGAACTCACCGGCACCGAGACCCACATAGGGTTCGAATGCGGAGTTGCCGGCAAAGTGCTTACGCAGGCTACCATGAGCAATGTTGATATCTACGTTACCGAACATGTCGGTATTGGCGTTGTTACGCTCCCACCAACCCTGAATAGACCAGTCGCGGTTAAAACGGTAACCCATTTGGGCACCGGGAAGGGTCACTTCGTTATCGCTGGCTTTACTTTCAGTGTGGTCGCCCACGTCCAGCCAATTTTCACTGATGTGGCCGCCGAAGTAGAAATACTGTTCGGGGATCTCGTCAGCAATGACGGTGGTGGTCGCGGTGACCGATGCGCAAGCAATGCTCGCCGCTAAAAAGCGTTTAGCGTTCATAAGCTCCTTCCTTGTCTTATTCAGTAGGCAGATCAAACACGGTATCAGTGTTGGCTAGCCTGCCTCTTATGTAAATCCTCACACAGAGATTAATAAAAAAATTTACAAATATGGAATTTATTTGGTAGCAGAAAGTCTGTTTTTTGTAATTATGTAAGGGGAAAGAGTTAGGGTTATGTTTTTTGTTAAGATTTTAATATTGGTCTGACGAGCCAGCTGAAAGATCATTCCGCGTTGTCTTTGGATGAGAGAGGAGAAAATGCTTTTTCACGCCCTTCGTTGCGGTTTTGGTAGAGCGCATAATCTGCTTCGTTGAGTAACGAGTTAAGGTTGCGGCCGCTGTTCTCAGTGCTGGCCACTCCGATACGAGCGGAGACGGTAGCGGTTTCCTCTGGCTCTGTAGTGGTTCTTGAGCTAGAAAGCCTGAGATTGGCGGCCAAGGCTTTTAAGCCTTCCCCCATGCGGGCTGCATCATCGAAATGAGTGTGGGGAAGTACCAATAGAAACTGGGCGCCATCAAAACGCCCAAAAAGATCGCTTTCGCGGATTTTTTCCCGAATGCAGTCGGCAAATAAACGCAAGGCTTTTTCACCGGTATGGCGGCCGTAGCGGTCCAGCAGCTGAGTGAAGTCAGCAATTTCGATAAGCAAGATGGAAACGGTGTAGTTGTGCCTTTGGCTTAATGCCAGCTCCCGCTCGAGCGTACCGAGCAGGTGGGGGCGATTAAACAGGCCAGTAAGATGATCTTCCCGCGCCAGTTGTTGAAGTTGGTGATTGTACCGGTTCAGTGCAATCAGGCGGCAGCTGAACAGATAGAGTGGTGGGGCGACCAGTAATAAGGGCAGTAAGGTGGCAAGAACCAGTGGCGACAGCCAGTCCCGTTCTCCCACCAGCAAGATGCCAATACTGGTCAGCACTAGGGCCACGAGAACCGAGCTGAGCGTGATGACGATAGTGCCTTTCAGGGCGGAACGTCGGTCGCTACGAGAGACCAGTCTGGCGGACGTCGCTACCACATGAAAGAGCTTGGCCATGCTTGGTGATCCCAATAAACGTGCTAATTATTATGTTTGTCAGTATCTCGTTTGCTTGCATGCCGTGCAACCGTTGGCGGGGAAGATCATTGAAGCAGTAGATTTTCTTTTAGTGACCGTGAATAGGGGTCTTCACCAAACCAGATGCGCAAATAGTAACGGGCAAAGGTGTCATCGGTTTCTGTGGCCAAGGGAGTGTTGTTGAGCGCCAGTGTGAGGCCGTGGGCGGCATAGGTCAGTGTGTAGGCATCGCCGTCACTAATGTTCTGGTAATGGCTGTTGAACTGTGTGAATCGCACCTGATAGCGCTCGAAGTCAGCTTTGCTGAGATTTTTTTCCAGGAAGTTTAGCGCCGCCTTGGCCAAGGCATCACCGGGCACATCACGAAAGTAGCGGAAGGTGAGGCGCATTGGCGGGTTTTGCAGGTCAGTGGTCTGGCACTTGTGTCGCGACAGTGTGGCTTCGCCCACAGTAATGAAACGCAGGGCTTTAACATCGCTGCGGGTGCAAACCTGCCAGGGTTGGTCGTCATCTCCGTAGCCGGGCGCAGCGCACATTACAGTGGCCAATAACAGCGCCGCCCGGATCGCTAGTGTTTTCTTAACCATCGTGTCATCGGTCCTATCAGGGGTAAGTGTTGGTCAACGCCTTGGCTGCTGTCCCAGAAATCCTGCTGGAAAATGACTTTACCCTGGGCGTTAAAACGTAGCTGGCTGATACCGATGGTGCGGGACAAGCGCTCGCTGCCGAGTAGAGTGAAGCGCGCTTCCATGACCCAGCGTAGATAGATGTCGGTACCATCTTCCATGACCTTGTTGACGGTTAGAGACATGCTATTCAGGCCCTCTGCGGTGGCCTGTAAATGGGAGGCTAGAGCGTCACGGGTTGTCAGCGTCACAAGGGTGTCATTGAAATACACCGGATCGGCATAGATGGAGTCGATTTGCTCCGCAAGGGTGGCGGCATTCAGAGGGTTATAGAAGGTTATAAAACGATCGATCACCCCCGGGTCGGGTAGGTGTCCCGAGTCAGCGGACGCCAGCGCGTTCTGGTACTGATCGGTGTACCCATAGGGGCCTTTGGGAGCACTGCTGCAAGCGCTTAACAGCACAGCCAACAACAATAGCGGTAACGTCATTGATACATTCATGGTTCTACTCTCGACCCTGAATGGTGAATCGGTTGTGAAGCTGGTGGAGGAAAAACAGATGGGTCCCCCCGAAGTCCCTGACCATACACTTCACAGTGCTTTGACGACGCATGGCGCAAGCTCAAGCCATGAATCGTCATACTGTTGTGGTCATCATTAATTTTTTTGCGTTCCAGTTACTCTGGGTTGCGGCGGTGCTGGGTGGGTCACAGGGTGCGGTTGTGCCGGCATGGGGGGTGTTGGCGACGATGTTAGTGGCACAAATCGCGCTGACCCGCCAGTGGAAACAAGACATTTTTTTGATCACCGCCGGTGGCCTTATGTGCGCCTTGATGGAGCCGCTATGGTTATTGCCGGAGGCGTTACAGTATAAAAGCTGGCAACAGCACTGGTGGGCACCGCCTTGGGTGTGGGCTCTGTGGATGGGCTTTGCAGCGAGTTTTCGTTACAGCCTGAGCTGGTTGTGTGGCCGCCCGGTGTTTGCGGCCCTGTTCGGCGGTTTGGGTGGCGTGTTCTCCGTCATGATGGGCATTCGCCTTGGCGCTGCAACAGCGCCGCAAGGCTGGCTGTTGTTGGCGATTATTTACGGTATTAGCTGGGCGATAGCCGTGCCCTTACTGGCAAAGATTGCCTCAATGACAAAACGGGAAGATCAACATGCCTGATATCCATTATTGGTTACTGGTTGTCCTATTGATTATCGCCACGGTGCTATGGCTGCAGCAGCGTCAGACTCACAACGCTGGTTGGGTTGACGTGTTTTGGGCTTGGTCTGTGGGCTTGGTAGGGATGAGTTTTCTGGTCACTGGCAACGGTGCGGTAATGCCCCGTGTAACAGCGGGAGCGTTGTTGTTGCTGTGGTCATTGCGGCTGGGCAGCCATATCTTTCAACGGGTCAGGCAGGAGCCTTCGGAAGACGGCCGTTACGCTGCCATGCGAGAGGCACTGGGTAGCAAGGCGCAGCCTTTCTTTCTGTTTTTTTACTGGGGCCAGGCACTGCTTGCATGGGGCTTTGCGCTTACCTTTTGGGTGGTGGCCGAGCAGGATCAGTTCGCTATGCCTTTGGTGCTTGTGGGTGCGGCCATCGGGCTGCTGGCCATCGGCTGGGAAGCATTGGCAGACAAGCAATTAGCCGCGTTCAAGCAGCGCCCGGGCAGTAAAGGCAAAACCTGTCGTGAAGGGCTTTGGCGATACAGCCGCCACCCCAACTACTTCGGAGAGTGGTTGCACTGGATCAGTTACCCGGTGATTGCCATTGGTGCACCTTATGCCGGTTGGCTGTGGTTGCTGCCGTTGGCCATGTTCGTGTTCCTGTGGTTTGTCACGGGCATCCCTTATACCGAAAAGCAGGCACTCAAATCTCGCGGCGATGATTACCGTGACTATCAACGCACTACCAGTGCGTTCTTTCCCTGGAGACCGAAATCATGATGATTAAAATGGCTGAATCCGGGCTGTTGCCCGATGGGCTGGTGCGTTTTGGTATCCGCCGCTTGTTGGGACAACGGCTGGAGCAGGAAAAACAGCGCAGTAATCGTCAACATTTTGAAGAGGCCTTGCAACAGGGGCCGGTAGCGGTGGGCCAAGACGAGGCCAATGAACAGCATTATGAAGTGGACGCGCGCTTCTATGAGCAGGTGCTGGGGCCTTACCTCAAATATTCCAGCGGTTATTGGCCAAACCCATCGAGCACCCTGGAGGAGGCGGAGCGGGCCATGCTGTCGATGACCTGCGAGCGGGCCGAGCTGAAAGACGGGCAAGACGTGCTGGAAATGGGGTGCGGCTGGGGATCGCTGACGCTGTGGATGGCGAAGCAGTACCCTAATAGCCGTATCACAGCGATTTCAAATTCGTCATCCCAGCGGGCGTTTATTCTCGGCCGCGCCGCCGAGCAAGGATTGGGTAATGTGGATGTGATTACCGCCGATGCATCGCTCTATCAGCCTCAGCAACCCTACGACAGGGTGGTATCGGTGGAAATGTTCGAGCATATGCGAAACCATAAAACGCTGATGTCGCGTATCCACGCTTGGTTAAAGCCGGGGGGCAAATTGTTCATTCATGTGTTTTGTCATCGCGATCTGACTTATCTGTTTGAGACTGAGGGCAGCAAGGACTGGATGGCCAAATATTTTTTCACCGGTGGCATGATGCCTGCTTATGATTGGTTGCCGCATTGTGCAGGCGACCTTCATGAGGAGCAGCGTTGGGCGGTAAACGGGACCCACTATGCCCGCACACTGGAGGCTTGGCTGGTACTGGCGGATGAAAAACAGACGCCGTTGACCACGCTGTTGAATGAAATTTATGGCCAAGGCCAGGGAAAGATCTGGTTGCAGCGTTGGCGGATGTTTTTCATGGCGTGTGCCGAGCTGTTTAACTATGGTGGAGGAAAAGAGTGGTTTGTTGCCCACTACCGTTTCACCAAAGCCGCAGCCAGTTGAACCAGGCTGTTCAGGGTTGTTTCCGGTTGCCACGGCACCGGGATTCTATAATGAGTGAGGCATGAAAAAAACCGGCGTCCAGCATCGTATTACCCGTGTTTATCTGATTCAGCTATTGCTAATCAGCTTGGCTACCGTACTGGGGGTGTGGGCGACTGCAAATATCATTGAGCATGTGCTGGTCAAGCAGGCGCTGATCAAGGAAGCCGATCATTATTGGTCTTTACTGGAGACAAACCCGACCCAACCACGCCCCAATACCCGCCACCTGCTCGGCCTGCTTAGCAGTGACGCCGTGCAGGATGGTGTGCCTGAGGTGCTGGCGGAGCTACCGGACGGTTATCAACGGGTGAATTTGGCTGGCGAGCGCCCTATCGTCTATATCGAGCACCGGAATGACGCTCGGCTGTACCTGATTTTTGATGAAAAGCGGGTGTCGGTGCTGGCGTTCATGTTTGGTATCTTGCCGCTCACCGGCGTGCTGTTGGTGATTTACATCACCTCGTTTCTGGGCTGGAGAAAATCCCGCGCTTTACTTTCGCCATTAGTGCAGCTTTCCGATGCCTTACGTCAGACACCGGTGAACGACCCCAGTGTTGCGCGACCGAATCTGAGTGAAATAGCCGCGGACTCAGGTAGTGAAGTGGCGGTGCTGGTGGCTGCGCTGGATGGTTATGCCGAGCGGCTGGTGTCGTTTGTGGAGCGCGAGCGTCAGTTTACCCGCGATGCCAGCCATGAGTTGCGCACGCCGCTGGCCGTGTTCCGTGCCAACTTGGAATTGCTGGTGAGCCAAGTGGGTGACCGGCCATTGATACGGCGCATGGACGACACCGTGGACGACATGGAGGCGACCCTGGAAACGCTACTGATGCTGGCCCGTACCGAGCAGCAAAGCCAACAGAGCGAAGACGTGATCGTTAATGATTTGTCGGTGAATCTGATTGAGCGCCTCAACCCATTGGCAGAGCGTAAGCAAATTCGCTTGCAGGTCAGGCAAACCGCGTTACTCAGTGTAAATTGCCCTGAGGCTGCGCTAACCATCGTTCTGACTAACCTGGTGCGCAACGCGATTAACTACAGTGGCTCTGGCGATGTCACCATTGTGGTGATGGAGCGGGCGGTGCAAGTGGTGGACTACGGGGCGGGTATGGACGCCGATGAGCTGGCCAGAGTCATGCAACCCTTTGAACGCGGTGGCAGCGTGGAAGGGGGGCACGGGCTTGGGTTGGCCATTGTTCAGCGTTTGTGCGAACGCTATGACTGGGAGCTGATGGTGTCCAGTGAGCCGGGCAAGGGTACTGAGGTTAGGGTCCAGTTTTAATCCACGTCCTCTTGGAGCAGAACAGACGCTATATTGCGGTTTCCGGGCAGGGTGACAACGTTTGCCTTTCAATCCGTACCAGTAATTGTTTGGCATTGAGTGCGTCGCGAATACGGTGGATGACTTTCTCAGCCTTGCTTGCATCGGTGTCAGCAAGAAGTACCCGGAAATGATTATTGCCAAGATGAGCAACACTGTCCTGTTCGCGCAGCAATGCGGCCAAGGAGTCGGCGATCATCAGGCTGTCGCTATTGTCGGGCGCCTGCAAATAAAGCACTGACGATTCCACACCGAAATCCCGACAGTGTTGCTGCTCTTGGGCTTGAATGTCTTTCCAGCCTTGTTGACCAGGCAGGCCGGTTTCTTCACAGCGGTCCGGGTGTTCAACAAAAATGCTAACGCGCTGTTGCTGAGCGTCTCGCAGGGCGTTGGCCAGCAGGAAACTGATGAGTCGGGCTTCATGCTGTAGCGCTGGCAAGGCTCGCTCCAAGGCCGGATTCTGCGGCTCGGGATCAAGAGCGCAAAGGGTACCGAAAAGTTGGTTGTCCCGGTCCATTAGGGGCAGACAGATAAAAGCCCCTATGGTCAGGTCGGCGTTAATCGGTGCCAGGCGATAGCAAGGATGCAGCTGTGCGTTGGTGGCAATGCAGGATGCCCCCGGTTCCGTCATCCGTGCACAATCGCTTTTTTCCCATTGCAGAGGCTTGCCTTGGGTTAAGCCGTAATAATCATCCCTGGCTCGCAGTACCGTTAGTTCTTCGTTACGGAGACGAGTAATTATCCACGAGGCCATGCCAAACCGTTTTTGCAGTTCGGCAAGATGAGCATCCAGTAATTCTTGGCAGGAAGAGTAACTGGATAATGGTGTATCGGTGTTGTCGATGGGCATAATGAGCAAAATCGCTTTTTGCCCATTCTCAGCCCCTAACCCATCAAAGTGCAAGTGCCCTTA
Source organism: Alcanivorax sp. (assembly GCF_040119285.1). Taxonomy (GTDB): domain Bacteria; phylum Pseudomonadota; class Gammaproteobacteria; order Pseudomonadales; family Alcanivoracaceae; genus Alcanivorax. The sequence goes on along the minus strand of NZ_JBEDTY010000028.1, from coordinate 8,783 downwards.
GGTCACGGTGCGATTTCGGTCATTTCCTGGATGGTGAAACCCACGCCGGGCAACGTATTGAGCAGGGCGACGGCAAAAGGCTTGTCCACGGCTTTGCGCAAGTTGTAAAGGTGGCTACGCAGAGCATCGGAATCCGGCACCAGATCGCCCCATAGTTCATGCTCCAGCTGTTCACGGCTAACCACTTTGGGCGATTCACGCATGAGAATACGCAGAATACGAAAAGCGGTGGGGGAGAGCTTCAGTAACCGCCCATCGCGACGCACTTCTTGGCGGGCCGGGTCCAGTTCCAAGTCGGCAATCTGCAGGGTGTTGGCTGTGACTTCCTTACGCTGGCGACGCACCAGTGCAGAAACTCGGGCTACCAGTTCCGGCATGGCAAAAGGTTTTACAATGTAGTCGTCACCACCTCGATTAAAACCTTCCAATTTGTCTTCGAGCTGATCCCGGGCGGTCATGAAAATTACTGGAAGATCCAACGCCAGCTCCTTGCGCAGATACTGGCAGAAGCTGTAGCCGTCTTCACCGGGAAGCATTACATCCAGAAGCATCAGGTCGTAGTGGTGCTCCTGAACCAGCTCCCGGGCCAGGCGAGTGTTGCCAGCGTAGTCCACACTGGCGCCTTCCTGCTCCAGGTATTCCAGTACGGTTTGGGCCAGTTGGCGATGATCTTCTACCAGTAGAATGGACAGATTATTCACAGGACTCTCCTTGTGTGTCTGTGAGTATCCTCACGGCTACAGCGTCAAGGTTCCGTCAATTGTCTTCACGCGTACCAATCACGTCACTTTCAGCGGTTTTTTTCCTTGGCGCAATCCACAAACGATCAACGGCTGAACATGTGACGCATTATGGGCATGTTAGTCATTCAATCCGCCGGCGCGGGCGAAGCGCTGGCGATAATGACTGGGGGACAGGCCGGTATGTCGTTTGAATAGACGCGAAAAACTGCTCACATCCTGATAACCCACCTGTTCGGCCAGTTTGGCCAGATTATTGGTGCCTCGTTCCAACATTTTTCGGGCGGCTTCGATGCGGACTCTTTGCAAGTATTGCAGAGGTGGCTCGCCCAGCGTGGTGGTGAATCGACGCTGCAATTGACGCGGACTCAGGTGCACACGTTCTGCCAGTTGTCCGAGGCTAGTGTTTTCCTTGAAGTGTTCGTGAATCCAGCTCTGAATGGCTTGCACCTGATTATCCTGATGGTAGGTGTGGGCAGGCAGCCCGGCGTAAATACTTTGCAAATCGTTACGCACGTCGATGACAAACGCCCGGGCCAATTCCCGCGCCAGATCAGCGCCACAGAAACGCTCCACCAACAGAACGGTCAGGTCACGCCAGGCGGTGCCGCCGCCGGCGCAAAAGATATTGCCGTCACGGGTAAGCAGTTCCCTTTCCGTCAGGTTAACCTGCGGATAGCGGTGGCGAAATTCTTGGCTAAAGCCCCAGTGAGTGGTGGCGATTTTGTCATCCAGCAACCCGGCTTCTGCCAACAGGAAGGCGCCGGTGCAGTTACTGGCTAGGTCGGCGCCGCCCTGATGCAGAGAGCATAACCAAGGCAGCACGTCCTGTTCTTCTTCCAGCACGGTTTCGATTTTGCCACCGATGGTGGGAATCACCACCAGATCCGCCTGAACCATCTGTTCCAGGGAACAATCTGCCGCTATGCGGATGCCGTTGGTACAACGCACCGGGCTGCCCCCGCGGGACACCACCTGCACCTTGAATTGCTGGTTCAAGGGTTGGCCATGGATCCGATTCCACGTCACCCCGGTCAGATTTAGCAAGTCCACCACCCCGGTGAGGGCGGAAGCAAAAACCCCATCAAAAGCCAATACTGCCACCGAAAACATTTGTCGGTTTCCACCATGATTTAGTCATATGCGACAATGCCAGAGAGGGCATAACGATGGCAAGCTGTCCCCCAAAATAACCGGAGCGCTATTGTGAGTGATGTCATTCTTGACCGCCGTGATTTGAGCTTTCAGCTTTTTGAGGTGCAGGACACCGATAGCCTGTTTGCCCACCCGCGCTTTGAGGATCACAGCCGTGAGACCATCGAAGAGGCACTGGATACTGCTGAGAAACTGGCGGGGAAAAATTCGCAAACCACAACGCTCAGTCTGATAAAGAGGAGCCGGCCTTTGTTAATGGCAAAGTGGTGATGCGCCCTGAGGTGAAAGAAGCGTTTGATGCTTATGTCCGCGCCGGTTTTCTTTCATCGCGAGCCAGTTATGAAGAGGGCGGTATGCAGCTGCCTGAAATTGCCGCCGCGGCTTGTAAAGGCATGTTCACGTGCGTGAATCCCAGTTCTACCGGTTATGTCTTCCTGACGGCGGCAGCAGCCAATGTGATTCGCAACTTTGGCAATGACATGCTAAAAGCCCGCTTCCTAGAACCGATGATGGTGGGCCGTTTCACCGGCACCATGGCGCTGACGGAGCCCCATGCTGGTTCTTCTCTCACTGATATACGCACCCGTGCGGTTCCACAGGATAACGGCAGTTATCGGATCAAGGGCAGCAAGATTTTTATTTCTGGTGGCGAGAATGAGCTGGCGGATAATATTGTCCACTTGGTGTTGGCGAAAATTCCCGGTGGCCCGGACGGCGTTAAAGGTATTTCCCTGTTTGTGGTGCCGAAATATCGACTTGATAATAACGGCCACCCGGACGTCCGCAATGATGTGATTTTGGCGGGTCTGATCCACAAGTTGGGTTACCGTGGCACCACGAGCACGGCCTTGAGCTTCGGCGACGCTGATGATTGCCATGGTTATTTGGTGGGTGAAGCCCATCAAGGCCTGCGTTATATGTTCCAGATGATGAATGAAGCGCGGCTCGGTGTCGGGTTCGGCGCTGGTTTGCTTGGTTATCGTGGTTATCTGTTTGCGCTGGATTATGCCCGTGACCGGCGACAGGGCCGCCACCCTGACGACGCCGATTTTTCCAAGCCGCAGGTGCTGCTCATTGAGCATGCCGATGTGAAGCGGCTGCTGCTCACCCAGAAAGCCTATGCAGAAGCCGCCATTGCAATGAGCTTGTATGGCTACCGCCTGGTTGACGATATTGAAACCGGGAACGAGACGACGTCAAAAGAGGCTGAGCTGCTCCTTGATCTGCTGACCCCGGTTTTGAAAACTTGGCCTTCTGAGTTTGGTGTAAGAGCCAATGACATGACCATTCAGGTTTTTGGTGGTGCGGGTTACACCCGTGAGTATCCGGTGGAGCAAGTGTGGCGTGATAATCGCCTTAACCCGATCCACGAAGGCACCATTGGCGTGCAGGGGCTAGATTTGTTGGGCCGCAAAGTGTGGGTAAACAATGGCAAAGGCCTGTTGCTGCTGGCCAGCCGTATCATGGCCGATGTGCTGGCCACCGCTAATGAGAACTGTAAGCCCATGGCAGGTGCGTTGCAGGCCATGCTCCCCTTGATTGAAAAAGCGACGCAGGCGGTGGGCAACCAAATTGCCAGTGCAGGCCCTCGTATTGCCTTGTCCAATGCTAACGCTTACCTGCAGTTGCTGGGGCAGGTGGTGGCAGCATGGATGTGGCTGCGACAGGCCAATGCGGCAGCCTTGTTAACGAATCCTGAGGATGCAGCCTTTGCCAAAGGGAAACTGCAGGCTGCCCGTTACTTCTTCCGCTGGGAATTACCGCGGGTAGAGTGGGATGCACAACAGTTGATTAGTGGCGACGGTACTATTGCAGAAATGGAACCCGGCTGGTTCTGAATATGCCTTCATCATGACCTTCACGAGCTCACTGATTCAATAGGGTGTGCGCTATCGTCATCGGGCTCTACTAGAAAGCATGCGGCTTGGAGTGTCGAATTGCATGGGTATCATAGAGGCTGGCCTGACCGCTGAAAGGCCCCCAACGAGCGGATTGGAGAATGTGAAAGGTGAGCGTGCTGTCCGGCGGCGATTTAGACATTGGAGACCACAGGCGCAAGCTGCTAGCTAGATAGCGCTGACTTTTTTCCCAAGAGCAAAGTCGTTTTCCCGGAAATATGCTTTAAACCAAAGAAGCCCCGCGTTTGCGGGGCTTCTTATGTTTGGCGGTGAGGGAGGGACTTTCCATTTTCAGGGGTTAAGTCTTTGTTTTTCTTTATTTTCAATAGCTTAAAATTAGTTTTGCTACAAAGATTTGCTACAAAATGAGTCTCTCCACTGCTACAATCGTGGTGAATATGGCTAATAATTGAGCAGTCATGGCAAGCGATAATTTAATCCTACGGGGTGGTAGCTGGTATGTCCGCCTTTCCGTCCCTGCTGACGTTCGCCCGGTGTTAAACCGGAGGGAATACACCGCAAGCCTCAAGACTGGATCGAAGCAAGAAGCGCAGCGGCTGAAATTGCCGTTTTTAAGCGCATGGCGGGACGCAATAGCTGAGGCAAGGGGTTTGGCTCCTAACTTGAGAGAAAAGCAGCGAGAGGGGGCATATTTGGCCTCTCAGGCTATTGAGACGTACTTAAATGAATCTGTCCGGCTCTCTGCACTCGGAAAGACAAAAGAAGCGAATGAGGCAAGTTTTGAGTTGGTTAAGGAGCTGGATTCATTCGGGCTGGACTATGAAGCTGTATTGTCGCTGGTGCAGAAATACCAAGGCGGTGATATTGCTGATTGGGTAGGTTTTCAGAAAGAGCTAACAGAGCTACTGCAAGGGCAGGTGGTGACAGCCATCAACCCTGTGAATCAACAGGAAGTCACCCAGATACTGAAAGACCCAAGCCATTACCGTTCTAAGTCTCCAATCACGATTACCCGATTAGGTGCTTTTGAAGAGTACCAACGTAAACGGGGCGTAGTAGCTAAAACCGTAGATACGCAGTTAAGTAGGCTCAAAAAACTCAAGGCATGGCTCGAAGAAAACCAAAGGGATCTGGGGCATGAGAGTCTTGAGGCGTATCTTGAAACATTGGATTGCGCTAACAAGACCAAGAAACAGCATCTTTTCGCTGGTAACAGCTTTTGGAAATGGGCGATTAAGAAAGACAAGACGTTCAAGCAACAGCATCAGGAGCAAGCTAACCCGTTCGAGAATCACGACTTTGAAGAAGTTAGGGGCGTTCGTAAGAAAGAGCGAAAGGCGTTTACGGTTGCTGATATTCAGAAGCTTCACCAGTCTGCCCAAGCCTTGCCGCGCCGCCAGGCGCTGGCGGATCTGATAATGCTTGGGGCTTACACCGGAGCAAGGATCGAGGAGCTTTGCCAGTTGAAAACTGGCGATATTGTGACTGAGGATGGGGTTCAGTGTTTATTCATTAGAGACGGAAAAACTCGCAATGCTGAGAGAATTGTCCCTGTCCACAAGTCTTTAAAGCCTTTGGTTAAGCGTCTGACGAAAGACACTGAGGGAGAGTTTTTTCTTCCGGCCTCTGGAAAAAACAAATACGGTAAGCGATCTGATTCGCTTAGCAAACAATTCGGCAGACTGAAAAAATCTTTGGGATATGGGGAAGAACACGTTTTTCACAGTTTGCGGAAATCTTTCATCACCTTCCTGCAAAACAACGATATCCCCGGCTTAACGATTGCTTCAATCGTTGGACATGAGACAGGGACGATTACCTTTGACGTTTACAGTGCAGGGCCAAACGCCAAGCAAAAACTCAAAGCAATATCGACCCTGAAAATATTTTGATTCACTACTAAAGCACTGCTTTCACTGCCTACATTTTATACTAAAGCAGAGAGTTAGGAGAGATTTGCAAGCAGTAGTAATTAGTCCACAAGTGGATAATTATGCTTGCTGTCTCGCTTTGCTTGACATTGTTTATAAGCACAAAATCAAAGTCCACTGCTTTAATAGATTTTGATTTTTCTTTTCTGGGGATTCCAGAAGGGGCGGAGCCTCTTTGGCTCACTGCATAACTTGTTATGCTTTAGTGAGTTAAATCTGGCTCTTGCGATCCAGTGAAAAAATGATAATTTTATTATCATAATGAAATGGAGAAGCATGAGTCAGGATAAAAAGAACTTCGTCGCAGTAAGAACACAATACTACAAGCGAAATGCAGCACAGAAAGTGCTGGCACACGGCTACAGAAAGCACAGCAACTCACCCAACGTCTACGAGAAAGACACTCGCCATAACTTTGGAATGCGCTACAAGTCGCTAGACGACTGTATGGCGCAATACAAAGCCACTTCTGGCAGAAAACCACAGGATAAGATGAACGTTCTGTTTGAGCACGTTGTCGTATTCTCAGAAGGTCAATTCAAAGAGAGAAAACCCAACAAGAAAGAGTTTGACGAATGTATGCAGCGCTATATTAAAGCGATACATGCAGCGTTCGGCTTCCAGCCTATGGGATATGAACTTCACTTAGACGAAGGGCATACAGACGAAAAAACGGGCGAATTCAAGCGAAACATCCACGCTCATGTGTACTTCTTTAACTATGACTTTAAGAAGAAAAAAGCGCCACTCCGTGACCTGATGAAGAAAGGCAAAGACGAAAACGGCAAGACTCTACCTCTCAACCATAACTTTGTGAAAATGCAGGATATGGCTGCAATGGCGTTTAAGCCATTAGGGTTCCGCCGTGGAATATCAAAAGGGGAGAGAAACAGAAAGCACTTAGATAAAGGCACGTATGTTGTTAGCAAGAAATTAAGCGAAATAATCAACAGATACGACAAAGTAAGGAGACTGGTTCACAATCTCGATAAAGATATAACAGCAAAGAAACTCAAGCTGAAAGAGCAAGAAGAACGATTGACTGAATATCAAGAGTTAGAAGAATTACACAACACAAAGATCCAGCCAATGTTGTTGGCTTTTGAAAATCTGGAAGATGCATTCAAAGCCGGGCAAGACTATGAAGAACAGCTTAACAGGTTTAATAAACTACAGTCAGAGATCACAGAGAAAGATCTCAAAAAAGCTGGGCGGAAAATAAAGAAAATATAATATTTCTAAAATTTGACTTTTTCTTTTTTTATGAAAAGATTTAATTAGGAAACCTAAAAAACCGGTTTTTTAGGGAAAAATAAAAAGGAGAATTAAATGGAAATAAAAAAATTCAACGACTTAATTAAAAAGGACGGAAGCATAAAAAACAGATTTACCGAACTTGAAAAAATCAGAAAAAGAACATGTCCATTAGATGATAATGAAGAACTTTACAATCGCTCGAAGGGCGGACATGTTTCTTCATTCATAAAAAAAATCAGAAGAGATTGCGCAATAATTATTTTGTATGATTTGAAAGAAAACAATCCAGAATATTTTGAAAATTTCACAGCATTGGCGTATGAGCTATTCTGCAAAAAGCTTTTGGGCTTTTCTGTTGCTAAAAAAGACATTCTAAATTTTGTTAATAAAGACAAAAAACCTTTAACTCAAAACAAAAAAAATATTTATGAGTTCGTCCATCGCTTCCATGAAGAACATTTCAAGAAATGCAATTATAAAGGCGAGCTTCGCAGATTTATCTTTCTAAAATCGAGAAGAAGGGCTAAAAAACCGGTTTTTTAGCTAACAAATGGGGTGCATGAAAATTTGAACAATGATCACTTATTAAAGCAGAGGGAAAATCACTAAAGCACTAGAAGGTGCTTTTTTTATTTCATTGCCAGAGTAACGCCGATAACTAACAATTGAAAAACCGGTTTTTTAGCGAATAAAAGTTAGGCCGAAGAATTCAAACAATAATCATTTATCACAGAAAAAGATCTCAAAAAAGTCGGAAGAAAAACAAAAAAAGTCTAATCATTACTAAAACACTGCATAAGAGACTTTTCCCAATGACCACTAAAGAAAATCAAAAAACATACTGTGCGGGCAGTATGTAAATGTGGTAAACCACTAATTTTCAGGGTGAATATCACTTCGCTCTATTCAATGTGGTAAAAAATGTGGCAAGCAACAATTGATAGTAAAGAAAAAATAATTTGACAAAATAAAAAAATATGAAAACATTTTTTGTAGGAATAAAAAAGAGCCGCTTACTTGCGACTCTTTGTATGGTGGAAATGGTCTGTGGCAGGACTGGCACCATACAAAAAAGACTATCATTCATTTTTTGTATTTCAAGTCCTGCCAAAACAAAACCTACTAAAAAATAATTTTTCGCCATTTTTCCTATGCCCCAAAAAAACGGTTTGGGCATCCGAAAAATGGATAATGATAGAGGAAATATATAATAAGTTACCCGCTAAACCATATTGTACTGATAACTTTGAGTTCGGAATAAATATTCGAAGCAAGGAAATTGCTTCTAAAGCGAAACACATTCAATTAAACGGCCCGACACACAAGAACTTTCTTGTCTTTGATGTAGACAGGAGTAGTGCAGCAATGGACTGGTATGACCTGCGCGTTCCTACTCCGAATCTTGCGATCCAGAACCCAGCTAATGGTCATGCTCATTTGGTCTATGGTTTATCAGTCTCAATACGAACAGCAACCAACGCAAAGATAAAGCCTCTGAGATATGCAGCAGCCATTGAAAGTGCCTTATGTGCCGCTTTGGATGCAGATAGAGGATACTGTGGATTGATAGCCAAAAACCCGTTAAACAACTTCTGGAGAGTTAAAGAGTGGAGCAGCTCTTTTTACTGTCTTGACGAATTAGCAGACAGTCTTGACCTGTCTCAGCAGGCAAAGAATGACAATGACTATGGGATAGGAAGAAATTGCAGTCTATTGGGTTCTACCCCGTTTCCACGGACGGTTTTAAAAAGGCGGTAAACTTGCGATCTTGAGCTGCAACCTTGCGCCGCCTTCTTGGGTTGTGGAACCGCTCGATATAATTAAATACGTCAGCCCTTGCC